>JAZUOE010000019.1:0-17264 GCA_045604505.1 Ruminiclostridium sp.
GTCAGGGTTATAATCGTTGGCGGGAAGCACATACTCCTGCGCATTGGCAATTTCGATAAGCGTAGGGTGCTTTTCGTAAGCGTAACGGCACATAAGGTAAAGGTCGTATGGCGTGGAGTAGTTATCTGCCTCCCATAAGCCGTGCGTATTGCTGAAATGGGTGTTGGTCATACCGATTTCCTGCGCCTTTTTGTTCATCAGCTCAACAAATGTAGATAAATCCCCCGCAATATTGATACCGATAACGTTACCCGCCTCACAGCCCGACTTTACAAGAAGTCCGTGGAGACAATCGTACATGGTAAGTCCCTGCTGTCCTACGCCAAGGCCGCAGCCGCCTGCGCCCGTAAAGTTGGGGTCACCCTCCCAGAATTCGTTGGTTGCCTCGTATGTAACGACAACCTCACGTTCGAGATTTGAGCAGTTTTCAAGGGCAACAATAGCTGTCATGACCTTTGTAATTGACGCAGGGTAGCATCTCTGATGCTCATTCTTAGCGGCAATTACCGTATCCAGGTCGAGATTTACCATATAATATCCCGTGCTGTCCACCTCGACATCGGGAGTGAATGCAGCTTCGGCTTTAATATCGGCAATATCGGTAAAAAATACAGCAAATGTGAAAAGAAAAGCTGTCAGAAAAGCAGTAATTTTTATATTTCGCATATAGACAAATCCACCTTTTTTGTATATAATAGTATTTATAGCTTAAAATTTTATGTACAAATAATGATACATATATTAGTATAGCATATTTTAAAGAAAAATAAAAGACTTTTTTCGTCATATTTTTAAAAAACACTGATTTTTTTATCAATCTATCAGGAAAGGCTTATATGATACTTATAACAGGCGATGTTCATGGGGATTTTACCCGCTTTAAAGACAAAAGGCTGAATAAGCTCAGAAAAAGTGACGCACTCATAATCTGCGGTGATTTCGGCATGATATGGGACGGCAGCCGTAAGGAAAAAGCCTTGCTAAAGCGTCTTGGCAGACGGCGGTACAGCATTCTTTTTGTTGAGGGCAGCCATGAAAACTTTGCAGAGCTTGAAAAATATCCTACAGAAGAATGGTGCGGTGGTCTGACCCGTAAAATAAGCGGCAATCTCCGTCAGCTTATTCGCGGCAATGTGTATGAAATTGCAGGAAAACGTGTGTTTGCATTTGGCGGCGGTAAGGCGGAAAACAGCGCAGACCCATTGCAGATGAAATACGAAGTACCTGCAGAAGATGAGCTTATAAGCGCAGATAAACGGCTTTTTGAATGCGGCAATACTGTTGATTATATAGTCAGCTATGAGCCGCCCTCAACCATAGGAGAATTTTTAGGCGGTGAGCCTGAAACTGACACAATCAGCGCATATTTGGAAGAGAAAAAGGAAACTCTTACTTTCAAACAATGGTTTTTCGGTAAATTTCACCGTAATAAACGTATTCCCACCAGGTTTACAGCGGTGTTTGATGAAATTATAAATTCAGACGATTAATGCAGAAAGGAAAAGGAAAAATGGCAGAATTTAAGTATGAAATCGTAAAAGAGCTTGGCGTAATCTCAGAGGCAGCAAGAGGTTGGACAAGGGAGCTTAACCTTGTTAGCTGGAATGACAAACCCGCAAAGTACGACATTCGCGACTGGGCACCTGACCACGAAAAAATGGGCAAGGGTGTTTCTCTTACAGAAGATGAAATGAAAACCCTTATTGAGCTTTTTAATGCACGTGACGAAGAAGACAGCTTTGAATAAGAAAAAGGCGGGAAACCGCCTTTTTTTAATTCATTATTCCCCTTTTCTTTGCATAAAATCAAGGGAAAGGACTGATTTTTATGATGAAATGGGTTATGACGATAATGCTGACGCTGACGGTTGTATTTGCTGTTGTTACAGACCGCACGGCTGAGGTTTCAAATGCCTTTTTGAGTGAAAGCGCTGCCGCTGTTGAGTTGGTGCTTTCTCTGTGCGGCGCAATTTGTCTGTGGAGCGGAATTATGCGGGTTGCCCAAAAAAGCGGAGCAACCGACTTACTTGCAAAACTGCTCTCACCACTGCTGTCAAAATTGTTCAAAGGGCTGAAAAAAGGCGGAAAGGCAATGCAGTATATCTCCCTTAACCTTACCGCCAATATTTTAGGACTGGGTAATGCCTCAACCCCTTTCGGACTAGCGGCAATGAGTGAAATAGAGGCGGAAGAAAACTCCCCCGCCCCTGAAAATGCCTCACATAATATGATAGTTTTCACGGTGCTTAACACCGCAAGTCTGCAGCTTATCCCCACAACGACCCTTGCCCTGCGCCTTAAATCCGGGTCTGCTGACCCTATGATAATTCTCCCTGCTGTTTGGCTTGTATCGGCAGGTTGCCTTGCCGCCGCCCTTTTTGGCACCTCTGTTTTCCGTAAGCTATGGGAAAGGAGAGGGAAATGACCGACCTTGTTATCCCTCTCATAGCGGCAGGGGTTATGATTTTCGGGGTTGTAAAAAAGGTGGACGTTTTCGGGGAATTTACCGAAGGGGTAAAAGAAGGTCTGCACACTGTCTATGAGATTTTCCCCTCTCTTTTCTGCCTTGTGGTGACAATTGCCGTCTTCAGAGCATCAGGCGGCATTTCGGCAATCACCGACTTGCTTTCCCCCTTGTTTTCTTTGGTGGGATTTCCTGCCGAATGCGTCCCTCTAGCTATTTTACGTCCCTTTTCGGGCAGCGGAGCAATTGCCGTTTTAGAGGACATTCTCACTCAGTGCGGGGCTGACAGCAAGGCAGGGCTTATAGCCTCTGTTATAATGGGCAGCAGTGAAACTACTTTTTACACCCTTTCCATATATTTTACTGCCACAAAAGTAAGAAAAACCCGTTATGCGCTCCCCTCAGCACTCTGCGGGGACATAACGGGAATAATATTCAGTTCATTGGCTGTAGGAATAATGCTTTTTTGATGAATGATTGATGTTTTCTTTAAATCTATCGCCGTAGGCGATTCCATAATCATTCATCATTCATTCTTCATTATTCATCAGAAACCGCCATTTTCTCCAACACCTTATCGGTACTCCAGAAGAAATTATCCTTACCGATTTTTTCCTCAAGACCGCAGCGGGTGAACATTTCGCTAACAGCAGGATTTACACAGGAGAAATAAATTTTCTTACCTTGTGCGGTAAGCTCATCGCAAAGCTCACTGAAAGCATTAACGCCGGAAAGGTCAGCAATAGGCACACCTCTTACAGAGAAAATAACATATTCCTCGTCCTCTGTAACAACTTCCTGTAAGCGTTGGCTTAACTTGTTGGCTGTACCGAAATAAAGAGGTCCTGTTATGTAAGCAACCTTAGTTTTCTTGTACTTAGCAAGAGCCTCTTCGCTTGTGTGCATATTTTCTGTATGAATATCGCTGATATTTACGGTCATTTCTGAAACCTTCAGCACAAACATGATTACAGAGAAAAGAATACCGATGAGGATTGCTATAGTAAGGTCAAAAATTACAGTAGCAACCATTGTGATAAGAAACTGGAACATTGCTGTTTTGATTTTTCTACCGAAAATGTCCTTGATTACCTCAAATTCATTCATTCGGATTGCAGTAACAATAAGTACTCCCGCTAAAGCTGATAGCGGAATTGCGGACATTACTCCGCCTAAAAGGAACATTGAAAGGAGCAGCACGATTGAGTGGATAACACTTGTCAAACGTGTCTGACCACCTGCTTTTATAGCAACACTTGTACGTGCAATTGCCGCTGTTGCGGGTACACCACCGAAGAAGGGGATAATAATATTACCAAGACCCTGTGCCACCAGTTCAATATCTGAATCCAGTGGTTCATTTTTCATTCTACCTGCAGATGCACCGCACAAAAGGCTCTCAATAAGACCCAGTGCGGCAATACTGATTGCGGGAACAATAAGATTGTTTATCTGTGACCAGTCAACCGCTGTTAAATCAAGACGGTTTTCAAGGAATAAGGTTTTCGGAATTGCGCCAACCACTGCAACATCAAATTTAAAAATAAAGTTTGCGGCAGTAGCAAGTATGATTGCCATAAGAGATGAGGGAACAATACCGTTTAACTTTTTGGGGTAAATAAACATAAATAAAATTACCGCGCCGCCGATTAAAAGGGAAGTAAGGTTGAGGTGCTGTTCAAGAGTAAAGTAGCTTACGATTTTATCAATGGTACTCTCACCTTCACTGACAAGACCTGTAAGGTTATTCACCTGACCCAGTGCAATAATTATAGCAATACCTGAAGTAAAGCCTGTAATTACAGGGGTGGGGATAAAGGAAACAATACCACCCAGCTTAAAAATACCGCAGACTAATAAAATTACACCTGAAATAAGACAGGCAATAAACACACCGTTAAGACCGTACTGTGCAACCAAAGAAATCAGGATAGCAGACATAGCACCTGTAGGGCCTGAAATCTGATAGGACGCACCTGAAAACACGCCCATAATAAGACCTGCCATTAAAGCAGTTACAAGACCGGCAGCAGCGTCGGCGCCGCTAGAAACACCGAAAGCTAAAGCCAACGGCAGTGCCACTGCCGCAACGGTAATACCGGCCAATAAATCCTTACCGAATTTTTTTCCGTTATAGCCTGAAAATTCCGTTTTCAGACGGGAAACATATCTTTTTACAATATTCATTTGTTCTACCTCTTTTTGTTTTTATCAAGCATTCCCTATTTTACGCCCTTTTTTCCTATTTGTCCACATTAAAAAGATAAGAATTTTCACAAAAAATACGGTTGAATTTAGGTGAAAATGCCTTTTGATGAATAATCATTCATCTAGCAGACTTTATAGACAGTAAAAAAGCACCCCTGCGGGTGCTTTTATTCATCACTATGTGCTTTGCGCCAATCTGCGTTGGAAACAAACTCCTCAATAAACAGTTCATTTTCCTTCTGCTCAGCCGCCTTGTATTCTTCAATCTGATGTTCCTCTAGCTTTTCCAGCTTAGAAACTTCCTGTGTGGCCTCAATTACCACCTGTAGCTGTGACTCAATCTCACGTTCCTTCATCAATATCTGATGACGTTTCATGTGTAATTCCTGCTGTTTTGAAGAAATATAACGCTTATGCAAAGAAATATCCACCGGTGTTGTACCCTTTTCGTACTTCTGTATAAGTTCACGGTTAAGCCGTGCCAACTCCTCAAGAATTTCCTCAAGCTCTGCCTGTAAACGGTTCAGTTGTCCACGCAGCTCCGCCAAAGTACCCTTTTCGGTTTCCAGCGTCTGCTCACGGTATTGCTTTAAACGTTCCAGTGTAAATACAAACTTTTTCATATCAACCCGATAATCTCCGCAGTAGTTTCCTCAATGCTCTTCTTATCGCAAATAACCCTGATGTCTGCATATTTTTCATAAAAGGGACTGCGTTCAGCAAATATATCCTCTACGGTCATTCCCTTAGCTGCGGCAATTCCCCTTGTTTTTATGTTCTTAAGCCTTGCCACAAGCTCTTCACAAGGCACTTCCAGGTAAACACATATCCCGCTTTTTTTAAGATGCTCCATTCCTTTTTCGCAGAAAACCGCACTGCCGCCTGTAGCAATAACCGTATTTTCTTTTGCGGTAACGGAAAGAAGAGCCTGTTCTTCAAATTGTTTAAAGCGCTCTGTACCGTATTTATCAACCAAATCCTGCAGCTTTTCCTTTTGTCTTAGCTGAATAATAAGGTCAGTATCAATAAAATCCATGCCCAGTGTTTTTGCCAAAATTACACCTACCGTACTTTTGCCGCAGCCGGGCATTCCTGTCAATATGATATTCTCCATAATGCTCCTTAATTGTCCTTTGAATAATCAATACCAGCTAGGCACCATACCCTCAAAACCGCCATACTCTCTTGCTGTTTTTTCTGCATAGGCAACTGCCTCACTTATTGCGTGAGTACCGCGAGGATAAGCGTCACAAATTCCCCTGATTATCTCTGCTGCGGTGTAAAAACACATAAGGGAAAAGAAATCTCTTGGTATACTGCCCTCAAAATAGCCGTTTATCTGACCTCTTGAAAAAGGCACACTGCAAGAACGTCTGATGCACTGAAAATCCATATACGGGTCACCCCAGCACCAGCGGTCAAAGTCGATTACCCCATACTCTCCCTCTGCGTCAAAAATAAGGTTACCTGAACGGAAATCTCCGTGCAGAGCAGTCTGCGGTCTGTTTTTAAGCAAATCCCTGTTGCTGTTCAGAAACTCTATAGCTGCCTTATCACCCTTGAACGGAGTGCGGATTTCAGCAAAGCGTTTCAGCAGCGCATCAAGGCGAGGGTTATAAAATTCGTCCCAAGCCATAATATCCTCAGGTGCCTGTACACTATGGATTTTTTTCAGCAATACTCCTGCCTTTTCGCCCAGTTTAAGCTGTTCGGGAGTATGAGCATTCAGTATTCTGCGGTCAGCGTCTGCTCCCTCAACCCATGAGTAAATGGTATACGCTAATTTGTCACCATTACAAGCGGCAACCTCAACCGGCACATTCATATTAAGTCCCAGTACGTCATGCATATATTTGGCAAAAATAGCGCTGTCACGGTGACGCTTGTAGTTTGAAATATCACTTGTACGAAGAATAAGCTGAACTCCGTTGTTGCGGATAATGTGGTATTTATTTTCCCCTGACCGTCCGTATTCAATAGGAGTTATCTCCAGCCAATTAGGAAAATCAGCAATATCGCTAAGCTCTTCAAAGGTCACGATTATCCCCCCTTTTTGTGTGTTCGTTTAAAATAATCTATACTTCTTACCCTTGATTATTTCCACTAACTCCTTACTGTCTGTAAGAGGTGTATCTAAAAGTATGCCGTTAAGGTTGTCCTGATTTGCAGAATGGTTGTCACTTCCCGCAAAAGGCAGCAGGTCATAATTCTCTGCATAAAGTGCAGCCATACGGTTTTCAAACTCCGTGCGGTTTGAGTTGACAATCTCCACTCCGTCGCACTTACGAGGCAGGAGATGAATCATAGGGATATAACTTGCCTCACGGAAAGGGTGAGCGTGAATAATAACACCGCCGCTGTCACGTACAAAGTCGCAATAGCTGTTTACGTCCATATCCATAATGATAGGATTTTCCATAAGCCATTGTTTATCCAGCCCGTAGGTCAGAAAATCCGCACCCTTGTAAGAATATTCCCAGCCGAAAAACACATCAAGTCCGATTTCATCACCGCACTTTTTGGCATTTTCGTAGCCAAGACAAAAACGCTGTACCTTTTCTTCCCAGCTATAGCTGTGGGGAATGGTGGTATTGCCGTTAAAAAAGTGGTCTGTTACGATAATTCCCTGATAACCCTTACTTTTGTAGAAACGAGCCTGTGCCGCTCCTGTAGCACTAGCACAAGCGCTGCACTCTGAAGTATGTAAATGAGTTTCGTATTTGTACATTTTTATTTCCTTTCCCCTTTTTTATTCTACACTAGCGGCAATATAACTCTCCGCCGCTACAACCTTACCGCCTTTTACTGCAACACGGGGTACTCTTGCCCCCACTGCACAAAGCAGCTCATAGCCGATTGTTCCTATTTTATCTGCAATTGCGTCAACAGTTATTTCAGGGTGTGTGTCGGAATAAAGCACTGCTGTATCTCCCGCCTTTACTCCCGCGCCTGTAACGTCAACCATCATTTGGTCCATACAAACTCTGCCGCATATATTACATAATTTTCCGTTTATAAGCACCTGACCGCAGTGTGAAAGCCGTCTTGAATAACCGTCGGCATATCCTACAGGAATTACGGCAATCTCCGTGTCCTTTTCCGCCACAAATGTCCTGCCGTATCCTACAGAGCTACCCGCTTTAATTGTCTTAACCTGACAAACCTGTGATTTCAGTGTTAAAATAGGGGTAAGGCTTATAGGTAAAGCCTCTGCCGTGCTTGGCATACAACCGTAGGTTATAATTCCGCTACGTATAATTTCGCCTGAAAATGTCGGGTGGTATAAAATTCCGCCGCTGTTTTGTGAATAAACAGGGATATTTTTAGCGATTTTTGACACATCACGGAGCATTTGTTCCTGCTTTTCGGTGAACTGAACGTCACTGTCCTCTAAACTGTCGGAACAAGCAAAATGGGTATAAATCCCCTCTGCTGAAAGCCCCTTTAAAGCAAGTATTTCAGCCAATTCCTCTGCAGTTTCAATGCCGATACGTGACATTCCCGTATCTATCTTCACATGAACACGGACTTTTTTTTCGTTTTGTACTGCCCAATGGGATAAGGTGTTGGCAAATTCTATGTCACCTACAGTCTGTATGAGGTTAAGGGAGCAAATATCCCCGAACCATTCTTCCTCTGCACAACCGAAAATAAGAATGTCAGCATCAGGAAGGATTGCCCTAAGCTCCTTAGCCTCACCCATATTTGACACACAAAAACGGGTGATACCAAGCCTGAACAGTTCTGGCGCCACCAAAGCAACCCCATGCCCATAAGCGTTAGCCTTTACCACCGCCATAATATCCTTATTTGGTGCGAATTTCTGTATTTCTTTTATGTTATTTCCAAGTGCGTCCAGGTTAATTTCCGCCCAGACACGGTGGAGCAGTTTTTTCATAATAACCCCTTTATATGATGAAAAATGAATGTTGATGATTTCTTATGAAGTACATTATTCATTTTTCAATTGAAATCTCTTGTATTTTTTAAAAATATGTGATAATATATAAATGTATGGATAAAACCCATACATGCTATTATTATATATCAAATTACCGATAATTTCAACTATTTTATGTCGAAAAAATAAAAAAACAAAGAAAGGCAGTTTATGAACACAAAAAGAAAAAGTAACTGGTATATATATCTTATTACGCTTATAATTTCCTTTGTGCTTTTAGGCACCTTTGTCAGCAAAATGTGGGATACCTTTTTCCCTACTGAAAAGGACGCAGAAAATGCCTACAGCGTAAATAATGCAGACTTCCGCCCTGCCGAAGATGTGCAGCTTACAGCACTTATAATGCTTTCTGAAATGAAAGCGGGTACTCCCGATTACTATATGTTGGCAAAATACCGTCCCCGCGCTGAAAAAATAATCTTTGTTCCTCTCCCCGAAAACACAAAGGTCAGCTATAAGGGCAATACCGGCAGCCTGTATGAAATGTACAGCAACTTAGGCGAGGAAGCAGTTATGGGCGGCATTCAGGAAACTATGGGTATAGAGTGCGATTGTTATGTTAAATTTGACCGCTTGTCATTAATAGACTTTGTTGACCTTACAGGTGAAGTTTATGTCAATGTACCTGCTGAAATTGCCGAAACGAAAATTGAAACCTATCTTGAAAAGGAAATAATCGAAATCGACGGCGAGGAACAGGAAGTAACAACTCAGGTCAAGAAGGAAGTCAAAAACGTTATCTTCCCTGCAGGTTCCCAGTACTTTAACGGCGAAACTCTTTATAATTACATCACCTACTCCTTTGGAATGGGTGAGGATTATCAGTTAGCGGTTGTAGGTTCGGCGGTAATGAACATGGTAAACCGCAATTTCCGTGACTTAAGTTCCACCGAGTTGCAGGGCTTTACTGAAAAAATCATCAGCAGCACCGATACAGATTTTATGTTCAGCGATTATGTAAGGCTGCAGCCTGTACTCCAGTACACTACTGAAAACAGCATTAACCCTTGCGAGTATTACATTCCCTACGGTGAAACTGACGGCGGCTATTTTATTACCGCCCAAAACTCAATCCAAACAATAAAAGACAGATTTGGAATAAAAGAAGAAGTAAATGAAGAAAAGGACGGGTAACCGTCCTTTTTATTAACCAATCCTACTCCTGATATATTCAGGTATCTCCTCAGGTGCAATCCCCAAAGAAAAGGCAAATTCAGTGTATAATGACTGCTCCGTTTCACGTATAATGCGTTCGTCGCTGACTTTCATCTTCTTTTTTGATTGTCTGCCGTCTGTTTTCAGTAAATACACTGTTTTAAGCATCTGCCCTATATCTGCCGTATTTCCGGACGCTAAAATATCCTTGAATAAAAGTCTGCGCTGATTGTCATTCTCTGTTTTCAGCGGTTCACTTTTCTCCAATACGTCAATAATTTCATTTACCTGCTTTTCGTCCAATGCGGGACGGATTTTCGGGTTTGTTCTGACCGTTTCAACAGGTATATACACTGTAGAGTGGCTGTCATAAACTGATTTTAGCACAAAATATTCATCTTTCTTACCGGCAAATTCCTTTTCGGTAATCTCCGTAATTCTGCACACACCCTGAGCGGTATGGATTACAGCGTCACCAACCTTGAACAATAAAAAGCATTCCTTCCTTTTCGTATATGCCTTAATTATAACATTTTCGGCTGAAAAATGTCATAGGCTTTTTATACGAAAAGAAAGGGGTGCATTTTTGTTAAAATTAACAGACGGCATTACCGGCGGAATCAAGGCATTCGTACATAATCCATTTGCCGCAGCGGATAACCTTAATGTGTGTAACTGCCTCATGGTTTCCGGTCTTATCCCTCAGCGAAAATCTTCCTTCGGGAGTGTAAATATTGTGAAGATATTTTACATAGGTTAATCTTCTTGTTCCGGTATAAATTCTAAAAACCGTTTCGTAGGTTTCCTTTACCTCAAAAATTGTGTATTCAATATCCTCATCTTTAAAATGTCTTTTAAAGTGTTTACGGATAGTTTCGCTTTCAGTTTTTCCACCCTTTTGCCATTGTGTTGGCGGTGCCTGAGCAATTAACTCCTTTTCCTGTTTATTAAGGCGGTTGACAATGAAAAAACCTATAATAACACCTAAAAGTAATATTGTCAAACTAAAAGCAATGCAAATAACAGGCTTATCACCTATCCATTTAATAATGAATGGATAAGCAAATGGGCTGATGCCACCGAAAAGACCCGCTAAATTGACAACATTAATACCGTATCCTCTGAATGGTGCCATTAATTTGAATTTCTTCATAATTCCCCCTATTCTCCGAATAACTCTTTGTTTACTTCTGAAACAACCATAGGTGCCTCAACAACAACCCCCGACTTGCCGCCCTTTCTGCCGCTGACTAACACTAAATAAGGCTTGTCCTCAGGCTTGTTGTGTGCAAAACGGATAACCTTAGGCTCAATTCCGTACTTTCGCATAAGACACAGCAAATCTGTCAGACGTTCAGGAATATGGCAGATTTTCAGGCTGCCGCCATACCTTATGAGCATTGCCGCCGCAGATATAACCTGCTCCAAGTTGCAGCAGATTTCATGCCTTGCCATAGCTTGTGCGGGAGAAAGCCGCTCTGCTCCTGCCTGAGTCTTGAAATAGGGCGGATTTACCGTCACCATATCCACACTCTCACGAGGAATTTGCAGCAGTTCTTCTTTTATTGTCAAATCCGCAAGTATGGGTTTTACTTTTTCGGTCAGATTGTTTTCTTCAACGCTCTGAGAAAATAAATCATAAGCCTCTTTTTGTATCTCAACCCCATAGCACAGCTTAGGCGGTTTGCCCCATGCCTGAAAGAGCATGGGAATTATTCCGCAGCCTGTACAAAGGTCACATACAACGTCTTTTTTCAGCGGAGCAGCAAATTTTGCCAAAAGTATAGCGTCCGTCCCGAATCTGTGGTCATTGCTGACATTCAGCCCTACTCCGAATAAATCAAATTTTTCAGTTTCCATATAATTTCCCTTACACTATCCCACCATGATTTCCCCATGCGGCAGGATTTCGTTTTTATTACGTGTTGTGCGCCCTGTAAAGCTAAGCATGAGAGATACCGGACCTATTCTGCCCACAAACATAATAAAGGACAGTATAAGTTTCGTGGCTGCACCTGTTTGTTCAGAAAGTCCGCTGGAAAAACCTGTGGTTGAAAAGGCAGAAACGACCTCAAATAGTGAATCCACCGAATCTACATCAGTATTAAGAAGGTGCACAAGAAAAAAGCCTGTAATCAAAAACATAAGTGATATACAAAGGGTTGCAAGTGTTTTATAAATCACCTGTGACGACACTGTATGCTTTAACATCTGAGTTTCATTCTTACCTTTAATCACTGACAAAGCAGTTGCGAAAATAATAGCTACAGTTGTTACTTTAATACCCCCTCCGGTAGAGCCAGGAGCTGCGCCGATGAGCATAAGAATCATTGTAAAAAGCTTTGAAAAACTGCTGACAACAGGAAGAGGAGCAGCAGAAAATCCTGCTGTACGTGCTGAAACAGCTCCAAAAAAAGAGGTTGTAATACGCTGAACAATAGTATAATCACCAAAGGTTTCGGTTTCTATTGCCTCAACAACAAGATATACTGCCGTGCCGCCAATTATAAGCGCACCATTCATCAGCAAAACAACCTTAGAATGCAACGATAAACTTTTTGTGTGTCTGAAAGCAATAATATCCTCCCACACGACAAAGCCAAGTCCACCTATGATAATTATACAGGCTGTAACTATCAGCATATATGGGTCGTCAACAAAAACCGACATACCAACTCCTGCTTTTTCGATACCGAAAAGGTCAAAACCGGCGTTGCAAAAAGCAGATATGGCTGTAAAAAAGGACATATATATACCATATCCGCCATAAGCCGGAATAAGCTTTGGCATCATAAGACATGCCCCTATTGTTTCAATAGCAAAAGACAGAAGTACAACTCTTAAAAAAATTTTTTTGGTAGCGGCAAGACCGGTCATAGTCAAATCAGAAATACTGGTTATTGCCTGAATAAAACCAAGCTTTTTACCAAGAGCAATATTAAAAAAGGTTACAAGAGTAATAAACCCAAGTCCACCGACTTGTATGAGCATAAGAATTACTGTTTGTCCAAAAACATTCCAATGCGTAAATGTGTCAACAACACTTATACCTGTTACACAAGTAGCTGAGGCGGCTGTAAATATACAGTCTACTACATTTGTAAATTCTCCGCTGCGAGAAGAAAAAGGCAGACAAAGGAGCAGTGCCCCTGCTGTAATAATTATCAAAAACCCCAGCACAAGTGTACGTGCAGGGTGAATAGGTCTTGTTTGTTTTTTTAATATAGGCATAAATACCTCTCTTTTGCTTAATGAATGACGAATGATTTGGCAGCACACCAATCATTCATCATTCATCAAAATCAATATATTATTCAATTTCCACCCACTCTGCCTCTTCGCCGAATTCATCTTCATGCACTGTAACAACCTCAGGTGGTACGTAGGTTGAAATAATAGGTGTACGCTCAGTGGTGAATGAAGTGCGTGAGGTGGTGGTTACGGTAGTGGTTTCAGTAGGTGTTGTTTCTGCTGTAGTGGTGATAAGAGGCTCATCTGCAGGTTGCTCATCTTCAACATTCTGTGAGCGCATATATGCCACTGCTCTGTCGCCGTAAGCGTACAGCTTAAGCTTTTCGTTTTCCGCAACCAGTAAAAATGGAGTACGGCTGTTTAAAAGCGCAGAAACGTCCTCGCTTTCCTTAACTGCAACAAAGCAGTTTTCAGGAATAGTTTCAATATCATAAGTAATACGTACATTAAGCTCTGTATTAAGATACTGCAGCATAAGTGCGTCATGGCGGTTAAGGTTGTAAAGGGTGAGAGGCGGTGCGCCATTCTGATTGTACACACTCTCCGAAAGGTTGACTACCGCCTGATTTTTGGCAACCGACTCTTCTCTGCACATAGGCAGGTAGGTGCCGGAAATAAAAATCAGAGAATAAACGGTAAGCCCCGAAATAATTACAGAAATAATAACAGAGCGATTCTTTTTAGTACAGCTTATAACAACCACAAACACTGCCAACACACAGAATACCGCCGAAACAGTAAGTGTAAGTGCGTCAAAATTAAGCAGCTCCGCACCTGCTGCGCCTATTCTGAGAGGATAGAGAGCAAGTATGGGTGCAATTCGTGTAGAGGCACATTCAAGCATTACAGGTGCCGTTACAGTAAAGAATACAAGATACACCAGTGAGCAGATTGCCGCCGCACCTACGATTTTGTTAAGTCTTATTGAGGTTGTAAACAACACTGTCATTACAAAAATCAGCGCAAAAGGTATAACGCTATCTAAAAATCTGCCAAAGATAACATTATCCTGATAGGTGTAAAAGCCGTCAGCATTAAAGCGGTACATAGTACCCGCCAACATGGTCAGTGCAGATATTAAAAACGCAAATACAGAAATGGTTGCCACACCCATAGAGTAGGACTGAGTCTCCTTTGCGGCTTTCTTTTTAACAGTGCTTATCATCACCGCACCGAAAAGGCAGAAAGACAATGCGCCAAATCCCCAAGTAGAAGTAAGGAAATAATAAAGCTGTCCGAAAAGGGTCTGCACAAAACGCATACCGCTGCCCTCTCCCTTGTTGAGATTTGCAAACAGGTTGGAAAGGGTGTTGTTAAGTAATGCCGCATCACCGCAGCGCCATAAATTTGTCTGTAAAATATAAGTAACCCATAAAGTGCCGCCCATAGTAATCAGGTATGACGGAATAAATGAGGGGAGCAGCACGGATTTCTTGCCGTAAACCAACCGCTCATACACAATAACCGCCACCACAATAAGGGGCAGGAATACAAGTCTTACATGGGCTCCATAACCGATACCGCAGATAACACCTACAAGCACCGACATAAAATGTGCTCTTGTCTTTTTCTTTTGGTCACCAAGCCCCAGTATAAGCCTTAGCAGCAACCAGGGGAGCAGTATAGTGACTGTTTCACTCCAGGCAAACTTAGAATGAGCAAAATAACAGCAATATCCCCCTGAAATAAAGGCAATAACCGCCATTTTCCAAAATGAAGTTATCCCCGCCTTTTTGCTTATGCTTATAGCCAAAAGGGGAATAAAACTTATCAGCAGTGCGTTTGTAAAAGAGATTGCAGTGTACTGCGCCGCAGGGTTGTTAAAAAGCAGCACAGCAGGGACATACAATGCCCCTTGTAAAAAGCCGTAATAATAATCAACGGACACCATAATTCCCGCCCAGTTTTTCCCGGTAAGAAAATGGGCAACCGAAATAACCCCCAACTCATTAGGGTCCATAGCGGGATAGCTCATACCTAAAGAGCTAAGGAAGTTGAACAGGAAGAAAAGCAGGTAAATAGGCGGATAAACGCACTTCAGACCATATTTTTCATATATTTCCTGTACCTTTCCGCCAATCATAGATACCGCTCCTTTCTGTTAAAATAATAATTATAATAAGGGAATTTCCAGTATAATCCGTTCAAAAACGAAAAACATCAGGTAGGTAACCGCAATACCCAAAACAGCAAAGCCCCAGCGAGGATTACCCTTCTTTTCAAGGAGAGCGTAATATTCCTCTTCGGGTAAGTCCTTATACTTTTCTCTGAGGGTTAAAATTCTGCTGACTGTCCATTTCATATAGAGAAAATCTCCGAACAGTGCTATCAACAGTTTTACCAATATTCCTACAAGAGTGCAGATGCTGATAATTTCCGCCTGACTCTGAGAAATAACAAACTCCTCAAGCTGTACCCCCGATTCTTCCATACGAGCATTAAGCATAAGGGACGGTATATTAAGAATAAAGTTCAGGATTGCCAAAAGAATTCCCGCACCGAACATTTTCTGATAGAACTGATAAAAGGGCGTTAAAAGTCCCTGCCACAGATTAAAGCAGATTCTTTTGCGAGTCATTGCCATACGTATAAACATACCCATATAGCGGGGTGTACTCAGGTAATGCTGCCCTAAAAAGTATAAAAGCTCACTTTGTGTAACCCCATGACAGGTAAGAGGCTCACCTGTTTCACGGTCACGTAAGGGGTGCTTTTTTATTTTTTCGGCAAAGCTGTTTTCCGAGTTTATATAAACAACGTTAAGGTTATTTTCGTGAAATTCCTCATCATTCTCCATTTCATCATGCTTATCTTCGTTAGGACAGCTCCCCTGTTTCATATAGCAACCGAAGTGCATAGCGGTACCGCAGTCCTGACAAACAATAAAGCGTTCACCTATATCCTTGCCGCAAATGGCACAAATACTTTTGTCTGCAACATTTTTAGGCTTTTCATTGGTTTTTTTCTCCCATTCAAAGGAACCGTGCTTATCCTCATTAGGGCAATGTCCGTTCCAGCAGCTACGGTGAATAGGTGTACCGCAGTCGGGACAAACCGCCACATCATCATTTTCTGTAAAGCTCTCTCCACACTGTCCGCAGGGTTTATTAGTATATTCGTTCATATTTTTCCTTTCCAAAACGGATAAAAGCTGTTTTTGTGTATATATATTTTAGTATATCACATTTGGAAAAGATTTGCAACTACTTTATGATTAATGATTATTATGGTGATAACCTGCCGTATATTCGTCTGTTTTTCTGCAAAAATTCACCGCAAAAACTTCAATTTTCCGCCAAAATCCCCCGATTTGTGCCGTATTTTGCACGGTTTTTTCTTTATTTGAATAATATTTTTAATCAATTTGCACTAACTTCACATAAACCGCTTGAAATGGGGAAAAGATTGTGATATAATACAACCAAATAAAGTGTATCTGTTTTGTGGTGCACATAGCAACCAAAAAGTGAAAGGTAGGAACAATATGACATACGAAAAGGTTTTCGCAGATTTAAAGAAGGCTATGCTTAAGGCTGACGCTACTAAGCTTGAGGGCGGATTTGCTTTCCAGTGCGTTATCGAAGGTGACGGCGAAGGTACATTCTACTTCGCATTAAAAGACGGTGTTTTCACTGTTGAGCCTTACGATTATGTTGATGCAACCGCAACATTTAAGGCAACAGCAGAAACCTACAAGAACATTCTTACAGGTAAAGTAACTGTTGATGATGCTATTGCTGCAGGTGCGCTTGAGGTTGATAAACCCGCAAGTTATGCTGATATCTTAGGTTTCTTTGCTAAGAAACCCGCTAAGAAGGCTGCTGCTAAGAAGGAAACAGCTAAGGCTCCCGCTGCTAAGAAGGAAACTGCTAAGGCTCCTGCTGCTAAGAAAGAGGCTGCTCCTAAGGCTCCCGCTGCTAAGAAAGAGGCTGCTCCTAAGGCTCCCGCTGCTAAGAAAGAGGTTGCTCCTAAGGCTCCCGCTGCTAAGAAGGAAACTGCTCCTAAGGCTCCTGCTGCTAAGAAAGAGGCTGCTCCTAAGAAGGCGGCTGCTAAGAAGACAACAAAGAAGTAATTTCATACAACAAAAAGCCTCCGCACCTGCGGGGGCTTTTATTTTGCAATACTGCATAAAAAACGGGCAACATATAGTCGCCCGTTTTTTTCAATTAATTACGCTGTAGGTAAATCCGCAACAGTAATCTTTGCGTCAATAAGCTTTTTAGAA
>JAZUOE010000020.1:0-1559 GCA_045604505.1 Ruminiclostridium sp.
ATGATATACTAATTATGATTGGCAAAGAAACGGCAAAAATTGAGCCACAGGAAAGGTAGCCTAAAATGAAAAATTGTTTTATTATAAATTCTGCCGCCGGTAAAACCGAAGGAATGAAACACCTAGCGGAGGAATTGAGAAATACAAGTGCGGAATTTAAAATTTACCGCACAAAGGGACCTCTTGACGCAACACGCTTTATCCGTAAATACTGCACCGAACACCCGGACGAAAAAATCCGTTTCTATGCCTGTGGCGGCGACGGAACACTTAACGAAGTTATAAACGGTGTAGTTGGCTTTAAAAATGCCGAAGTCGGCTGTTATCCCGGTGGCAGCGGAAATGATTTTGTCAAATACTACGGCGGTAAGGAACGCTTTATGAACGTTGACCAGCTTGTAAATGCGCCCTCTGTTGCTGTTGACCTTCTGAAAATCGGTGACACTCACTCTATAAACGTTGTAAACTGCGGCTTTGACACTTATGCTTGTAAAACCATGAATGAAATAAAGAAAAAACCTGTTATAGGCGGCAGAAACGCCTATTATTCAGGGGTAGTCAAAAGCCTTGCCTGTGCTATGAAAACAAACGTTTACGTTTATGCAGACGGAGAGCTGCTCAATGAGGACGGAAAGCTCTTGCTCTGCACCGCTGCAAACGGCAGATACTACGGCGGCTCATTCTTATGCGCACCTCAGGCAGAAAACGATGACGGTTTAATTGATTTATGCCTTGTAAAGCCAATTTCAAGAGCAAAATTCGTGACACTTGTTGGCTCATACAAAAGCGGAAATCATCTTACAGACCCCCGCTTTGCTGAATACATTGTTTACAGACGCTGCAAAAAGGTTGAGTTTGTGGGTGATGAAAACTTTGCGGTAACATCTGACGGTGAGCTTATAAAAGGCAGCAGCTTTACCTGTGAAATAGTACCTGAGGCAATAAGATTTGTACTTCCGCCTCAGAAAAACTGAATATTAGTAAAAAGATGAGTGTAATTACTCATCTTTTTCGCATTATTGCGAAAAAATATTATTTTTCTATTGAAATTTTCATATATATATGGTACAATATCCTTATATGTACCCAAGACTTAACTTAAATATATAAACAAAAGAAAGGAATACAGAAAATGGCGAAAATAAGAGTTGCCGTTCTTTTTGGCGGCGCAACAAAGGACCATAAGCTGTCACTCCAGTCCGCATTTTCTGTCCTGAGTGGACTTTCAAAGGAAAAATATGACGTAACCCCTATCGGTATCACCAAAAAGGGACGTTGGCTTTATTTTCCCGGTGACTATGATGAAATCCCCGCAGGAACATGGGAAAATAACAGCGACTGCTGCTCCGCAATAATCAGCCCTGACCCTATTCATTCAGGCATTATCACTATTATGAGCGACGGTGATACAGCTATAAAGCGTGTCGATGTAATTCTCTCTGCCCTTCATGGCAAATACGGTGAGGGCGGCAGAATACAGAGCTTGTTGAAGTTGGCACGTATCCCCTATCCCGATTGTAACCCCGATACAGCTAATCATTGCATGGATAAGCAGATGA
>JAZUOE010000021.1:0-2563 GCA_045604505.1 Ruminiclostridium sp.
TCACCTGTTGACTTCATTTCAGGTCCTAATTGTGTATCTACATCGTGAAGTTTCTCAAAACTGAATACAGGAACCTTTACTGCTACATATTCACCTTCGGGATAAAGTCCACTTTCAAATCCCTGTTCCTTAAGGCTCTGACCAAGCATAATTTTTGTTGCAATATCAACCATCTGAACGCCTGAAACCTTAGAAATATAAGGAACAGTTCTTAATGAACGTGGGTTAACCTCAATTACATAAACTTCACCGTTATAAACAACATACTGAATGTTTACAAGACCGATAACATTGAGAGCCTTTGCAAGACGTTCGGTATAAGAAATAATTGTTCTTCTTGTTCTCTCGGAAAGAGTCTGAGCAGGATATACAGAAATACTGTCGCCGGAGTGAACACCTGCACGTTCGATATGCTCCATAATACCGGGAATAAGGAAGTCCTTACCGTCACAAATAGCGTCAACTTCAACCTCTGTACCCATCATATATTTATCAATAAGAACAGGGTTTTCAAGCTTAGTCTGAGTGATGATTTCCATATACTCTTCAACGTCACTATCGCAATGTGCAATAATCATGTTCTGACCACCAAGTACATAGGAAGGACGAAGAAGAACAGGATAACCAAGCTTTTCAGCAACCGCTAAAGCCTCTTCTGTAGTAAATACTGTTTCACCGGCAGGTCTGGGAATACCGCACTTTTCAAGTAATTCATCAAATAATTCTCTATCTTCAGCAGCATCAATGCTTTCAGCAGATGTACCTAAGATATTGGCGCCAACATCCTGTAAATGCTTAGTTAACTTAATAGCTGTTTGACCACCAAACTGAACTACAACACCATAAGGCTTTTCTGTTGCAAGAAGAGCGTCAACATCTTCAAATGTAAGCGGGTCAAAATAAAGTCTGTCACCTGTATCAAAGTCTGTGGATACTGTTTCAGGGTTATTGTTGCAAATAATTGCCTCATAGCCCATTTCCTTAAGTGCCCATACACATTGTACGGAACAATAGTCAAACTCAATACCCTGACCTATTCTGATAGGACCTGAACCGAATACAATGATTTTCTTCTTATCCGTTGGGTGCTGTTCAATAAATTCAAGTGCCTCGTTTTCATCATCGTATGTGCTATAGAAATAAGGTGTTTCTGCTGGGAATTCAGCCGCACAAGTATCAACCATTTTGTAAACAGCGGTTTTCTTCTGGATACCACACTCAGCAATACTCTGTCCTGAAATCTTTTCAATTGTTTTATCAAGGTAGCAGAATTTCTTTGCAGCGTTGTATTTCTCCTGTGTCAAAGCACCATCTGAAAGCCACTTTTCAAGCTCAACAAGGTTATTGAGCTTAGAAATAAACCACTTATCAACCATTGTAATTTCATTAATACGGTCAATAGAAATACCACGCTTTAACGCCTCATAAATACAGAATGCTCTGTCTACATCCACATCAAAGAGTTTCTTTTCAACCTCTTCATCACTAAGCTTTGTGAATGCGGGTTTTGTCATTGTATCAAGACCAAGTTCAATAGAACGAACAGCCTTCATCATAGCTGCCTCAAAGCTTGGACCAATTGACATAATTTCACCGGTAGCCTTCATCTGTGTGCCAAGTGTTTTCTTAGCATATACAAACTTATCAAAAGGCCACTTGGGGAACTTAACAACAAGATAGTCAATTGCAGGTTCAAAACAAGCATAAGTTGTGCCTGTAACAGCGTTTACAATCTCATCAAGTGTGTAACCAATAGCAATTCTAGTTGCAACCTTAGCAATAGGATAACCTGTAGCTTTAGACGCAAGTGCAGACGAACGAGAAACTCTGGGGTTTACCTCAATAACCGCATATTCAAAGGAATCAGGCTTAAGCGCAAACTGACAGTTACAGCCACCCTCAACCTTTAATGCCTGTACAATTTTTAATGCGGCTGTACGGAGCATCTGATATTCCTTATTTGTAAGAGTTACAGCAGGAGCAACAACAATACTATCACCTGTATGAACACCAACAGGGACCATATTTTCCATTGAGCAAACAGTGATAACATTATCCTTAGCATCTCTGATTACTTCAAATTCAATTTCCTTCCAACCTGTGATACATTTTTCAACAAGTATCTGGTGAATAGGAGATAAACGAAGACCATTTGTAGCAATTTCGTCTAATTCATCATGGTTATTAGCAATACCACCGCCTGTACCACCAAGAGTAAATGCGGGACGAATAATTACAGGATAACCGATAACATTTTGTGTAAAGTCAATTGCATCTTCCAGTGTTTCAACGACCTTTGAAGGAATACATGGTTCACCGATTTCCACCATAGTATCCTTGAATGCCTGACGGTCCTCTGCTTTATGAATAGTTTCAGGTACCGCACCAAGCAACTTAACATTATTTTCAGCAAGGAAACCTTCTTCTGCAAGTTGCATTGAAAGTGTAAGACCTGTCTGACCGCCAAGTGTTGAAAGAATACTATCGGGTTTTTCAATTTTAATAATTCTCTTTACACAATCGAGTGTAAGTGGTTCGATGTATATTTTATCCGCCATGTGCT
>JAZUOE010000022.1:0-12697 GCA_045604505.1 Ruminiclostridium sp.
CCCTTTAAATATTTGAATTTTTCAAGAATTGGGGTAATATCGCCATAGTAGGAAAACTTCATTCTGTCGTAGAAGAAGTCATCTACCTTTTTCTGCGGGTAGAGAAGGTCAACACTGCTGTCATTATTCAGCGTTGTCCAACCGTTGTAGTAAACGACCCCGCCCTCTGCGGTAAACTCAATCTGCGGGATATTATCGAAAACGGTACGGTAGCCCTCATAGGTTTTAACTACGGGAATAAGATACTCTCTGCCTCTTTTCATTTTATAAGGGGAGTTTGACTGAACAACAACTGTTTTTTCAGCAGCGGGGCAGCTTTCCTTAACTTCCATTTCGTAGCAGATACTTTCACCGTTTTCGTCACTGTAAACTCTTGTAACAATGCCTCTGATGATATAGTCAGCAGCGGAAAGCACATTTTCTTCAATGAAATAATCATCACCATTAGGCTTTCCCGAACATTCTATGACGGTTTCTGAATAAGAGGTGAAATTCAGGTCCTCATAGCTTAAAAGAGTTTCAGAGGTGAGATTGTCGGTTGAATCAAATGCCCCGTTGAATTGCTCTGCCATGTCGTCAGATTGTGTTGCATCTTCCTGAACAGAGGGTGCGGTTGTATGGTCCTCACTAGAGATAGGGTCATTGCCGTTAAACACAAGTGAAACACCGATTACGCAAACCGCACAAGCGGCAATTGCCATAAGGGGTTTTAATGGAGATTTTTTCGGCGTAATTTTTAAGGTGTTTTCCTTTGGTTCAAGATTACTTTCGATTTTGTCCCATAATGCGTCAAAGTCGGGGGCGGAATTTTCAATTTCAGTTTTGTAAAGTTCATTTAACTTTTTTTCATTCATATTTCCGACACCTCCTTGACGTAATTACTTAGTTTGTTGATTGCACTGCGATATTTCCAAGTAACCGTGCCAAGCGGCATATTCAGGGTTTTGGCAATCTGTTTGAAGGTAAGACCCACAAAAACCTTGAAATTAACAATTTCTCGCTCGTCATCTTTCAGCTTTTTGAGTGCCTCACGGATTGTAAGATTGCCTAAGACGGTTTCTTCGGTATTATCTGTGCTGACAGGCTCTGTATGAGGGGAATTATCCTCGTCGCTGTCTTTTGTATTGTCTATAGTCAGCTCTATGCGGCTTTGCTTTCTGAGAAAATCAATGGCCATATTTCTTGCCATAACAGAGAGCCAACGTTTATGCCCATTGCCCTCTTTATATGTGTCACTGAATTTTTCCCATAGCTTTAAAAAGAAATCTGAGGTTAAATCCTCTGCGTCCGATTGATTTTTAACAACAGACAGCATAACCGAATAAATAACCTTACAGTATTCGGTATAGATTTCCTTAAGTCCGCTTTTGTCGCCCTGCCGTATAAGCAGTATGCAGCTTTCAAAGCGGCTGTCAGTCATACCGTCATCACCCCTTATGTTTTATGTACGTTTGAACACACCCATATTTATGGCGTAATTTTTACCAAATTATATATTATTTTTTTGTGCAGTATTTACATTTCATGCTTTTTTAATTATATACTATAAGAAAGATTTTTTCAAGCGGTATTTATGGATTAATGATGAATGATGAATGATGAAAAATTTAGGTGTCGGCTGCCGCCGATAGATTTAAATAAAACATTTTCTGTTTACGCTTTTTAAAGCCAATTTTTAATCCGTCCGTCGCAGACGGACACCATAATCATTCATTATTCATCCTTAATCGTTCATCCACAAGATTTATAAAATGTAAACTCATTTTAACATTTTGGGTTAAAAATAAGTGGTTGAAATGGAGTAAACAATGCGGTATAATAAAGTTACAGAGAAAGGGAGGTAAGAAAATTGCCTATTAATACATCAAATTTAAAGAAAATGAGAAAAGCTGCAAAGCTGACGCAGGAGCAGGTAGCTGAAAAACTGAATGTTTCAAGACAGTCGGTTGCAAAATGGGAATCAGGTGAAACTCTTCCCGATATTGAAAGCTGCATATTACTTTCAAAGCTGTATAATGTTACGCTTGACGAGTTGGTGAAATACGCAAAGGACGAAAAAAGCAACGCTCCCGTAGGAAAACACCTTTTTGGTGTAGTAAAAATTGACAGCAAAAATCGCATAACACTTCCTGAAAAATCAATGGAAATATTTGATTTAAAGGCAGGGGATAAGCTGCTTTTAATGGGAGATGAGACACAAGGCTTAGCTATGGTAAAGCTTAACGGATTTTTAGCGGCAACAGCAGAAATGCTTAAAATAATAAAGGAAACTGACCCTGACGAAAGCGAGGAAACTGATAATGGTAGCGGCAAAGCTTAATAATTTAAGAAAAGAATATAAAAATATTACAGCAGTAAATAATGTGTCATTTGAAATAATGGACGGTGAGGTTTTCTCACTTTTAGGAATGAATGGTGCGGGAAAGACAACCATTATTAAAATGCTCTCCTGCCTTACAAAGCCAACATCAGGCGAGGCTTTTGTATACGGAAAGAATGTCCTTACCGAGCCTACAGAGGTAAAGCAGCTTATAGGTATTTCCCCGCAGGAAAACTCCGCTGCGGCAAAGCTGACGGTAGAAGAAAATCTTCGTTTTATGTGCGGAATTTATGGACTCAGCAAGGAGAAAACCGAAGAAAATATTGAAAGAATTGTAAAGCAGTTTTCACTTCAGGAGCGCATGAAACAACAGGCAGGAAAACTTTCGGGCGGTTGGCAGAAAAGACTTAGTATCGCTATGGCGCTTATTACAGAGCCGAAAATGCTGTTTCTTGATGAGCCGACATTAGGACTTGACGTTGTGGCAAGACGTGAGCTTTGGAAAATCATAGAGGACCTTAAGGGAAAAATGACTATAATCGTAACAACCCATTATCTTGAGGAATCTGAACATTTAGCTGACCGCATTGCAATAATGAAGGACGGAAATCTTAAGGCTCTTGGCAGTCTTGCAGAGCTGCAGCAGCTTTCAGGCGAAGAAAAGTTAGAAGATATATTCCTTAAAATTTCGGAATAAAGGAGAGAGAAAAAATGAAGAGTTTAATTTTTGCACAGAGAAATTATAAGGAGCTTATACGTGACCCCCTTAGCTGGATTTTCTGTATGGGATTTCCTATTGTAATGTTGCTTTTAATGACAATCATCAACGAGAGCATTCCCCCTGAGGCGGGTATGACATTATTTGAGCTGAAAAGTCTTGCGCCCGGAATTGCAGTATTCGGACTTACATTTATAATGCTTTTTGCCTGTCTGCTTATTGCGGGAGATAGAAGTGACGCATTTCTGCTGAGAATTTTCACATCTCCCATGAAATCTTCTGATTATATTTTGGGCTACATACTCCCCCTTGTTGTCCTCTCAATAGGACAGGTAATAATCACCTTTATTGCCTCTCTTATAATGGGACTTATCAGCGGCACAGAGCTTAATGTGGGGAATATGCTCCTTTCGGTTGCGGCACTTTTCCCTGCTATGATAATGTTTATCGGCTTTGGTATTCTCTTTGGTACTATTTTTAATAAGAATGCCGCTCCCGGTTTATGCTCAATTATTATCTGCCTTTCCGGTATGATGGGCGGAATATGGATGGACATTGAAACAATCGGCGGCACTCTTAAGGATATATGCACCGCACTTCCTTTCTATCATTGCGTAAAGGCAGCACGACTTGCCTTCAGCGGTGAATTTGGCGAGGCTATGAGCCATTCGGGAATTATAGCAATATGGGCGGTAGTAATTACCGTTGTTGCAATTCTTGTGTTTAAGAAGAAAATGAGATTTTAAAAATCACTGCAAAAAACCGTCCGCAAAGGGTTATCCCAAAGCGGACGGTGTTTTTATTTGCGGTTAATTAACCTTTTTTATAAGGTCAAGGAGCTGACTTTCTGACATACTGCCTGTATGTGTTGTTACAAGATTACCGTCTGCGTCAATAACAATAGTCAGAGGTATATAACCCTCACTATAGGCTAAAGATGCACTGTCGTCAAAATCATAGAATACAGGGAAATCATAGTCAAGATAATCTACAAAATATTCAACATATTCCTGGTCGCTGCGGCTTTCACAGTTGACCATCATAAACTGAATTTCATCGCCGTATTCTTTATAAAACTTATTGAAATGAGGCAGCTCATTTACACAGGGACCGCACCAAGTTGCCCAAATATTGACAATAATGGGCTTTCCTGCATAATCGGACAGCTTATGTTTTTTGCCGTTGCTGTCATAAACCGTAAAGTCCTTAGTGTTAAGGGTAACGGTTTTATCTGCCTTTGTTTTAACGGAAATTGCAGAGGAGATTTTTTGTGATTTGTAGGACGAACCATTCTTTGCAAGAGTTCTTATCTTGAACTTATAGGTAGTGCTTTTTTTGAGGTTATCCACAACGCACTTTGTGCCTTTTACAGTTTTATAGCTCTTGTATTTTCCTGTAGCGGAATCATACATATAAACCTTGTAGGCAGCGGCATTATAAACCTTATCCCATGAGAGTGTAACTGCGTCGTCTGTTGAGGTTGCCTTAATATTTCGGGGAGCGATAAGGGTTGAGGTAGCTAACTTGATTACGCTTGAGTAATTCTGAGCAACCTTCTTGCCGTTTTTATTAACATAAGCGGCAAGTTTGAACTTATAGGTTGTACCGCTGACAAGTCCTGTCATAGTGCATTCGGTATCGGTTGTGGTTTTAATCAGCTTATACTTCTTGGAAGAAGAGCTGTAGCGGTAGACAAGATAACCGTCTGCGCCTGAAACGGCTGACCATTTAAGGGTAATTGAGTTTACAGTTCTTCTTGAGCCTGAAAGCAATGGTGCCTTAAGCTTTGAGGCAGCCTCACAGGTAATGCTGAGGCTAGGAAGAGTGGAAGGAGAGGCAACACTTGTGGCAAATATTAATGCCGACAGCAGGGCTGCTGCAATTTTTCTGATTTTCATTTAAGATTTCCTCCTGTTTTTTTTTATGGGGAACCCCCATAGTTACTTATTTTTTGCTGAATATAATATCATAGGCTGAATATTCATCAGCGGTAGTGAAATGCTGCTCAGAGGTCAGCTCATACTCTTCGGGGTATCTGAAAATGTGAATGTCATAGCTGAAAGGTTCGCCTGTATGAACAGCGTCGCCTGTTTCATCGCTTTTTGCCATTAAACACAGTTCATCTGTGCAAACCTGTATCATAACATTGCTGACAGGGTTGCCCTCAGTGTCACGGCAGCGGAAAATATAGGTGGAATATGCCTCTTCGTTTTGTGCTGCGGTAGTTGCTGCCTCTGTCAGAACGGCGGTAGTTTCTGTAACGATTTCAGCAGTTGTTGTGGTTTCTGCTGTAGTATGGGCAGTTGTGGTTTCAGAAGTGGTTGTTGTAGTTTCTGCCACAGTAGTTGTTGTTTCAGCGGTTGTGGTTGTTAATTCAGCAGTGGTAGTTGTGTCGGCTGTGGTCTGTACAGCGTCCTTATTGCCGCAGCCTGTAAGTGTGGCAAGTAAAATGGCTGTAACAATAAGCCGTGTTAAATTTTTCATATTTTCTCCTTTTTATCTTTTATAAGTTCAACCCTTTTAATTGCATTATGGGGACAAGCGTTTATACATTTTCCGCATCTGATACATTCAAGGGAGTTAGGTGACATATCGGGTTTAATTCCCATTTCACACACCTTTGAGCAGCCCCCACAGGCGGTACATTTATCCTTGTCTAATTTATATCTGTAAAGGGCAATAGGGTTAAAAAAGCTGTATAATGCTCCTAAAGGGCAAAGATATTTACAGAATGGACGATATACCTTTATTGAGGTCATAATTATAAGGAGCAGCAGACTTAGTTTCCACCAAAAGCGAATGCCGATAGCGGAGTGCAGCTCTTCATTTGCGGCAATAAGAGGAATACCGCCGAACAGCATACCGCTAGGACAGATGTATTCGCAGAACCATGGCATTCCAAGTCCCGCCTCATCAGCAATCACAGCCGGGAGCAGCAGTACGAATACTGCAAGAACTATGTATTTGAGCCATTTTAATATTTTATGTCCGGGCAGCTTTTTTATTTTCTTAAAAAGAGGGATTTTGTGGAGCAGGTCCTGAACAAATCCGAAAGGGCAAAGCCAACCGCAGATAAATCTACCGAAAATACTGCCTAAAAACATCAGTATTCCCAATGCGTAGAAGGTGAATTTATGCTCCGGGCTATTTAAGGTTGCCTGTAATGCGCCGATAGGACAAGAGCCAAGCGCACCCGGACAGGAATAACAGCTTAAACCCGGTACGCAAAAGCTTTTTGTTTTTCCCGTATAGATTTTCCCGCTGATAAAGCCATATACATAGCCGTTAGTAAGGGCAGTCCATACAGCCTGAACAATACCGCGCGGGGATATTTTTTTCTTTTTATCAGCCAATTCCTATACACTCCAGACATATATTAGTTGACTTTTTTTCTACAGTCTTAACCTCTCCCGCTGAAATTCCCACGTTTATAAAAATGAGAGAGCAGACTATCAGTATAAGACATATAAGTGTTTTTTTACCGTCCTTCATAGTTACCTCAATCAAGATATTTTTCTACTATTTCTGAAAATTGTTCCTTGCTGCGGGTGCCTGAAAATTGCTCAAGTATATTTCCGTTTTCGTCAACGATAAAGGTTGTAGGAAAGGAGAAAACATCATAAAGCACACCGTTTAAAAGCTGTGCTGAGGGCTCCAGCATAGTATAGGAAACACCAACATCTTCTTTTACAATCTTTTGTGCAAGGGAATAAAGCTTTTCATCTCTTGCCCCTGAAAAATCCACTACGTCCCAGCAGATACCTATAACCTGCACATCATCATATTCCTGTGAAATCAGGTCAAGGTCAGGCATTTCACGAATGCAGGGCGCACAGAAGGTTGCCCAGATATTAATGACGTTTACCTTGTATTTTTTTAGGTCAGCGGCAGTAAATTCCTGTCCGTCAAAATCAAGGGTGTTTATGTCGGCAAACTCACCGCTGCCTTCAGGAATTTCTTCAACAACCGCAGGACTGCTTTCAGGTAAAGCATTTACAAGATTAATAGCAGTACATATCAGCAAAAGTCCTATAACAGGCGAAAAAATCACAAGGGCGGCAGTGCTGCTGATTTCCTTTCGGCTGCAAAATAAATCACGGCACAGGAAAATATGGAGCAGAAGGGGGATTATACCCAAAAAACTAATCCATATCTCTTGCTGCAGCGGTCTATTGTGAGGGAAAATAAGGGCAGCAACATACAAAAGCAAGGTAAGTGCAAACATAACCGCTGAAAGTACATCAGCATAAAATTGCACAGAAAAATCCGTTTGCCCCCGCTTTATTTTAACAAGGGTTGATACCCCCGAAAAGGTGCATAAAATACAGGCAGAAAGTGTAAGAATACCGTCAGCGAAAAGCAGATAATCCAAAAAACAGGTGCTTTCCTCTGCCACAAATAGACAAGGCAGCACAAGTACGGCACAAACAATCCCGCTGAGCGTAAGTATAGCAGATGCTACAGAATGGGATATTTTATTATTTTCTATTGATTTCATAAAAACAACCGTGTTTTATTTTCTAAAAATTTTTGTGCCGTTATATTCTGCGGCATTTTCATCAACTTCGGCAGAAGAAGGTACAGTTACAAATTTGAGGGAATCCATAAGTGAGAATGCGTTTTTTTCAATTTTTGTGAGGCTGTCAGGTAATGAGAAATCAGTGATACCGGAGCAGCCCCAAAAGGCGTCTGTCAAAGTTGTAAATCCCTCAGGCAGAGTTACGCTTTTGATTTTTTTGCAATGCAGAAAAGCCTGTGTTCCGATTGCACGAAGACTATCAGGGAAGTTTATGTTTTCAAGATTTTCGCAACGGGAAAAAGCCTCTTCTTCAATTACAACAAGGGTATTCGGCAGGGTTACACTTGTAAGATTTTTACAGTTTGCAAATGCACCATTTTCTATTTTTGTTACACCCTCAGGAATAATTATACTTGTGAGATTTTCACAATCTGCAAACGCACTTGCTCCAATGACTGAAATATTATCAGGCATTTCTATATATGAAAGTTTCGGGCAGCGCCAGAAAGCAAATGCCTTAATTTCAGAAATTCCGTCAGGAAGGTATACCTTTTCAAGATTTTCACATTTTGCAAAAGCGTATGAACCGATTTTTGTTATACCGTTTTGAATAACAATATTTACAAGCTTTTTATCTTTATAATGTACTGTCGGATTTGCCACATTTATAATTTCGCCTCTTGTGTCAGGTTCCTCACAAAAAGAACGATTTGCAAAATAACTGAAGTCGTTTTCGGCAAATTCATCAACGGAATCGAGAATTTCTAAATCATCAAAATCCAAATCCAAATCAACATCATCAATATGTGAATTGTCATTTGAACTGTCATCTGAATCATCGCACAAATCAAAAAAATTAAAGCTTGATGATGGGCAATAATTTTGAGAAGGGGAAGGAGTATTGTCTGCATCTGCTGCCGCACCGCATATCATACAAAATCTTGCTTTATCACTAAGTTCTTCGCCGCACTTTTTGCAGAATTTTTTTCTCTCAACTTTAGCCCCGCACATCATGCAGAAATTAGCTCTTTCGTCAAGCTCCTCACCACAGTTCTGACACACAGCTTTTTTGATAACCTTAGCTCCGCATATCATACAGAATAAAGCGTTTTCCGGTACATTTTCGTTACAATTTGGACAAAGCATAATAGTTCTCCTTAAATTATTAGATTAAGTTTATTATATCACAGTGTTTAATATTTTTCAACAATTTTTATTGTTTTGCAGGTTCAATTTTGTATAAAGTCAAACAAAACACCGCCCATGTCAGTGTGTGGGCGGTGATTTTTGTGAGTGGAATAGATTTTTTCTTTACTTTGCGAGGGTGGTGTGGTATAATTAGGAAGAGGTGAGATTATGCGAAATAATATTTATGAACCTCTTTTAGATAGTTCAAAAAAATTTTTAAAGATGAAAAAAGTATATCGTTATCATTTAAAGAAAATTACTGATATGGAGGATGATGAAATAATCAGAGTTTGTCATTTTTATGTTGAAGAAAACCATTTGAATGATGAGTGGAATGAGTTTAGGAAAATCAACAAAAAATCTTAATTTAGTTCTTATTTGCAGAATATGACAGCTGAAAATGAAATACAGACCACATAAAGTGTGGTCTGTGTTTAGTTTTTGTAAATGGTGGTCGGAATAGATTTTTTAATTTGCTTATTCTTCACTGATTAATAGTACCCCTCCGAAATATTCGGGTTCTCCATGCTGATTTCTTATCATAAGTCCTTTACATCTGCAAGGTACATAGTTACCGTTGATTCCTTTTACTCTGTAACTCAGTTCAAATTCATCTTTATCGCCATTAAAAATCTCTTCAACACGCTCTCTGTAAATTTCTCTGTCACTCGGATGTATTCTTTGCTCCCAGATTCCACCTGCATTATACATATATTCTGACGGAAGTTCGTAATTATCGACTATTTGCTTATCCCAGCGTGAAAAATCATATCTTATATCGCTGAGGAAAAAATACCCTTCTTCTGCAGCTATACGGAATACCTTGAAAAATGAATCCAGACGAGCTTTTCTGATTGCCGGGATTTTTTGTATCTTGTCGTGTGCCGTTTTATCCGTATTCAGCCTTATTACATTTTCTTTCAAGTTATTCTTATCAGAATACATTTCTTCATCTGCACGTGCAAATATATCTGATATATTCCGGTCTGTACCCCTTTCGTAAATCGACATTCCTGTTGCCACAATAGGACCTTCACCGACATTTTGATTATGGATGACCGTTTGCCGTAAGTCGTTAAACAAATCTAAACGTTTCTCATAATCTTTGTCTTTCAGGAACACTACAAATTCATCTCCGCCGACACGATATATGGCACTATGTAAAAACATATTTTGCAGAAGACAGTAAACAGATTGGAGCAGTTCGTCGCCGGACTGATGGCCCATAGAATCATTGATAGCTTTCAGGTTGTTTACATCACATACAACAATCCCAAACTGCAATTCTTGGTCTTTTTCTATCAGAAGCTGATATTCTTCCTCTAATTCCTGGTAAGCATTCTTATTATGTGCACCGGTTAATGAATCCGTGAATGCTTTTTTATCTACATACATCTGCTTACGTGTAATTTTATCTACATTCAGCACTCCGATAATATAATATTCATCTCCGTCCACATATTTATGAATAAGGCGCATGGCATGATATACCGGTTTGCCGTTCATCATAAGACGATATACAGAGCTCTGGCAATTATTGTTCTGAAACTCACTTAAAAGCTTTTCTTTTAAATTATCGGTATGAAGGAGAGGCATATCCTCTTCGGATATTATCCGGTCGGAACCACCAGCTATAAAGCTGAAAAAATCATCGCCACTACGGTCTTCGATTAAAAGGCAGGAGTTATCGTCCATATAATATCTGTGATACTCGTTCGTTTTCATGTTGACAAGATAAATGCGCCCGAAATAACCTATGAGTGATTTTGCCAGTTTTTCAAACAATTCTCTGTTATCAATCATACGTTAATCCTCCATCACGTCATGAACAATTCTTTAATAAGCTTTTCTTGATTTTAAACATCATACCATAATACATTATAACATAACCGATTTTGTATATCTATCATCAAAAGCAACAAAAAGAAATCTCGAACTTTGTGAATGTTTTTTGCTTATTTGGAAAATAGAAAAGCCCAGTGTGAAACTGAGCTTTTATGCCTGTCGGGGCTCCCGACTGTAAGTGGTAGTCGGAATAGATTTTTCACTTGACTTTTTACTGATATTAGCGTATGATGATAGTTGAAATAAAGAGTAAAGCCTTAAAATATTTACTCAACCACTGGTTGGAACAGCGGATTTAATCGGCTTTACGGCATATCAACCGTTGGTGTGTGGCAAAAACAGCAATAATCTTGTATAATCGGTAATGAAAGGAGGGTTCCCGAATGAATCAGGAAAAAATCGGAAAATTCATAGCTGAATGCAGAAAAGAAAACGGATATACCCAGGTTTCTCTTGCTGAGAAACTTGGTATAACAGACCGAGCGGTATCTAAATGGGAAACAGGTAAAAGTATGCCAGACGCTTCTATTATGCTGGAGCTTTGTGATTTATTAAAAATCAATGCAAATGAACTCCTGACGGGGGAACATATCATTATGGATAATTACAAGGAAATTGCTGAACAGAATCTCGTTGAAATGAGAAATCAGGAAGAGAAGGCAAATAAGAAATTGATGAAGGCGGAAAGATTTTTAACAATCCTTACCATTGTTGCGTCGTTGGCTCTTATTATTTCAGGAGCATTGATTGCGGAACATAATCCGACGATAGGCATTATTCTATGCTCTCTCGGTTCTCTGATAGTGTTTCTTGGCGTTGCTTACGCTGTTAAAATGGAACACGATGTGGGATACTATGAATGTCCTGAATGCAAGACCAGATATGTGCCTTCTATGAGAGCTGTTGTTCTGGCGATACATTACGGTTCAACACGAAAAATGCGTTGTCCGCACTGCAATAAAAAAGGCTATCATAAGAAGGTAATGACAAAGTAAAATTTAAAAGCACTATCCTGATTTTGGATAGTGCTTTTTTGTAAGTGGCAATTGTGGTAGATTTTTAAGGTGAATAGAAGTAAAAATAAAAAGCCCAGTTTAAAGCTGAGCTTTTATGCCTGTCGGGGCTCCCGACTGTAAGTGGTGGTCGGAATAGATTTTTAAGGGAATATGTTTTCCGATATCATTTACCTCGCAATTTCTTTCCCCATTCACAATCAGTAGAGAGATAAATGTTAAATGTTTCTCTTTTTTCTACGTCAATAACAGCTAAAATTGAACCGTTTAAATAGATGTCAACTATACTATTTGATTCGTTCCAATTAAAAGAAAGATTTTTTTTGTTAAGATTATTAAACGCTACATTTTTATCAGTCAATACTTCAGTGGGAGCAGGAGGAGGCGTATTTCTGAATTTAGAAATATCGATTCTTTTCACATTGCAAATTTTATTATACAACCAACAATCAACATATATTTCAGTGCAGAAAGGTTTTGTTATATATGCCCATCCGACGTGTTCATCTTCTTCAATAATAAGTGTCCGTCCATTAACCTCATTATACGCTGTTATAAACATTTGCTTTTTCACCTCAAAAAATATTAATCATCGCATATTGTTATTTTATACTTTAATTCATAGAATGTCAATATTGATATAAGAAAAACCTGCCCACAAAAGTGAACAGGTTTGGCTGTATAACATGTAAGTGGTGGTTGGGGTAGATTTTTAAGGTGAATAGAAGTAAAAATAAAAAGCCCAGTCTGAAACTGAGCTTTTATGCCTGTCGGGCTCCCGACTGGAGCTGGGAATGGGACTCGAACCCACGACCTACGCATTACGAATGCGTTGCTCTACCAACTGAGCTATACCAGCAAATAAGTATTTAATTTCAGCGACCTACGCATATACGGTCAGAAATATAGTCGTCTTGCTCGGCTGTCGCTTTCGCAATACTCCTTATTTCTTCCCTTCGCAGCCTCCCTTCATCCGCCACCGGCGGCGGTCGGCTGCTCAGCAAATGCGTTGCTCTACCAACTGAGCTATACCAGCAAATAAGTATTTAATTTCAGCGACCTACGCATATACCGTCAGAAATATAGTCGTCTTG
>JAZUOE010000023.1:0-17471 GCA_045604505.1 Ruminiclostridium sp.
GTCATCTTGACACCAAGGACATTAAAGGACCTTATCAAGAACATCTTCGAATAATTGATGACGAGACGTTTTATAAAGTCCAGGAAATCCTTGAACAGAGAAGTGCCTAGTACGCTGAAAAGAGAACAATAAGCCTGAACACCAAAGGTCCGACCTTGCTTTCAGGGAATGTGTTCTGCGGTCATTGTGGCGGCAGGATTACAGCATCTTCTTCAAGCAGTTTTTACGAAACAAAAGAAGGCATTAAGCAAAGATATGCTAACAAGAATTATGTGTGTGGTAACAGAGCCAATCGTCGTTGTGATTGCGACGGACAGGCAGGGTATAAGATTGAAGTAGTAGACACAGCTATTGAAAATATGGTTACAAATATTCTGAGCAATATTGCTGATACGCCTGAATCTGTTGCTATTGCCAAAACTTATGAAGCAAGGATTGCTGAACTTAAGCAGACCGAAAAGAGATTAAAGGCGGAAATAAGCAAGAGTTATGAAAAAGAAAAGAGCCTTATTCTTGAAATTGGCAATGCCTTAATCGGCGAGAGCAAGTTCACAACCGACCAGCTTAATGCAAGTCTTGAGGCGGTAAAAGCCAAAAAGATGAGTAACGAAGAAGAACTTAAGGATTGCACCAAACGCCTTGAAAATCTCAGCGTTGAAAAAGAATCTGCCAAAAACGGATATTCTAAGCTCACCACTTGGGCGGAAGAATATTCTCTTGCGAGTATCGAGCGAAAGAAGATGATTATTGCGGAGATTTTTGACAGAATTGAAATTAAAAAGGGTTACGAAATAATAGTAACCCTGAACGAAATCTATAAAACATATATTACTGAATAAGGAATCTTGGGCACAGTTAACGCTGTGCCTACCGATATATTTTTATGTGCTTCCCGTACTACCTTCCAGAGCGCATGACTGTTAATCATGATGCCACTGGTTCAAGTCCAGTAACAGGAGCCAGCGAAAAGCCTTTAACCACGCGGTTTAAAGGCTTTTTTCTTTTGCCTGAAAAAGGTGGGCAAGTGTTGCAAAATTCGCCCATTTTGACGATTTTCACCGAGTGATATGGTGGTCGCATAATTGATTTTTGATTGGAATATGCAGGATAAGGTTTAAATTCACATATCCACATTATTGTTGCCACAAATTAAATTTTACTTTACTACACTATTCTTACTATTGCAATTTTTAATGAAAAGTGATATAATGTAATTCAAATAATTTAATATTATCGGAATACAGGTGCACTTGTGCATAAAAGGAATCGGGTGAGAATCCCGAGCAAGGCCGTTGCCGTATTTCGCTGTGATGCGCACATGATAAGTTCAGTCACTGAAAATAATTTCGGGAAGGCGTGCGTATGCTGATTTTTTTCAGCAAGCGATAAGTCGGAATACTTGCCTGTATTCTGCTCGTAATTTATACGGGTGTTGTTTAAAATCTGCGGAACTCTGGAGTTTAGGCAATGATACAAAAAAGTAAGGGGAAATTATAGGTTTACCCTGTCTTTTTGTTGTATTATAAATTTTAAGCACTGTTAAGTTACAAGCTTACAGTGCTTTTTTATTTGGTGAAATATGAGTAATGAAAAACAAATAAGAGCAATCGAAATACTTAAAGAAAAATATGATACACTCGGTAGGCTGCCTAAGAAAACTGATTTTGCCGCTAATGAACTTCAGTTTGTCAAATCTGTTCTCGGTCCGCTTCCGAGAGCATTTGAGGCGGCAGAACTTAAAGATATATCGCCTATGTATCTTGAAAAGCTGAAAAAGCGCGAAGAACGGAAGAAAAGGCGTCATCATCACAAAAATAAGGAGAAGAAGAATGCTGGATGAATATGTTTATCACGGTAAGGAACGGCTTCGCTGTGGATATACAACAGGTTCCTGTGCAACAGCGGCGGCAAAGGCTGCGGCGGAAATGCTTATTACAGGCGAATTGCTCTCTTTCGTTGAAATAAGCACTCCCAAAGGAATTGATTTACACCTTGAAGTATGTGAGCCTGCTATAAACAAAAGCTATGCCGAATGTGCCATAAAAAAGGACAGCGGCGACGACCCCGATGTTACTAACGGCATACTTGTTTTTGCAAGGGTAAGCTGTATTTCTTCGGGTGTTCAGATTAAAGGCGGAAAGGGTATCGGTGTTGTGACAAAGGCAGGTCTTGACCAGCCTGTCGGAGAGAGCGCAATAAACTCTGTTCCTCGGAAAATGATAACTGCTGCTGTTTTTGAAATTGCTGAGAAGTATGATTATCACGGCGGATTTTGTGTGGAGATTTCTGTTCCTGATGGTGAAAAAATTGCAAAGAAAACCTATAACCCACGAATGGGAATAGAAGGTGGCATATCAATTATCGGTACAAGCGGAATCGTCGAACCTATGAGCAGTGCGGCTCTCGTTGATACTATTCGTGTTGAAGCTAAAATGAGATATGCTGAGGGGTATCGGAATTTATTGCTCACCCTTGGAAATTACAGCGAGAATTTTATTCAGAAATCAATGCCGTTTGCCCTTGAAATGAGCGCTAAATGCAGTAATTTTATCGGTGAGGCTATTGATGTCGCTCTCGAAACAGGCTTTGAGCGAGTGCTGATTATCGGACATATCGGAAAGCTCGTAAAGCTGGGTGCAGGTATTATGAATACTCATTCAGCGCAAGCTGACGGACGAATGGACGTGCTTGTTACCTGCGGCGTGCTTGCAGGAGCGGATTGTGAAAGTCTTAAAAAAATCCCGGAGTGCGCTACGGTTGACGCGGCACTCGATATTCTGAAAGAGGGCGGATATATGGAGAAAACCCTTGAAATCCTGTCAAAGAGAGCAGAATATTATCTTAACGCTAAGGTAAAAAATGAAATAGAAATCGGTGCGGTGATGTTTTCGGACAAGCATGGTATTACGGCGAAAACTTCACTTGCCGATAAGCTGATTGAATTAATTTCGGAGGAATATAATGGTTAATTTTGTTGGTGCAGGCTGTGGTGCAGCGGATTTGATAACTGTTCGCGGCAAAGCTCTGCTTGAAAAAGCTGATGTCATTATTTATGCAGGCTCGCTTGTAAATCCCGAACTGCTGAATTACTCAAAGACTGATTGCGAAATTCACAACAGTGCATATATGACACTTGATGAGGTTATTTCGGTAATGGAAAAGGCGGAGAAAAGCGGTAAAAATACTGTCCGCCTGCATACGGGCGACTCCTGTCTTTACGGTGCAATAAGAGAGCAGATGGACAGGCTTGACGAGCTTGATATAGCTTATGAAATCTGCCCTGGGGTAAGCTCATTCTGCGGTGCTGCGGCGGCTCTCAAAGCTGAATATACCCTGCCCGAGGTGTCTCAGACGGTTATAATTACAAGAATGGCAGGGCGCACTCCTGTCCCTGACAGCGAGAGTATAGAAAAGCTTGCAGCTCATGGTTCAACTATGGTTATATTTTTAAGCACAGGCTTGTTAAAGGAACTGACAGAACAGCTCTTAACAGGCGGATATACTTACGGAACACCTGCGGCTATCGTTTATAAAGCAAGCTGGGCAGATGAAAAGGTATGCCGCTGTACTGTGGGAACGCTTTTTGAAACTGCAGAGAAAAACGGCATAAAAAAGACCGCACTTATAACCGTTGGAAACTTTCTCGGTGATGACTATGCGCTTTCAAAGCTGTATGACGAGGGCTTTGAAACAGAGTTCAGAAAGGCGAAGAAATGAACGCTTCAATTATTTCCGTAACTGAAAACGGACGGATTTTATCACGAAAAATTTGTGACGCCCTTTCGGAAAAGCATTGTATCAAGCGTTATTGCTTCCATAAAAGCTGTGATGAAGCTGCCGTTTCTTTTTCAGATATAAACAGCATTACAGCCGATATATTTGACAGGTCGGAGACTATTATTTTCATTTGTGCCTGCGGTATTGCAGTACGAAGTATTGCTCCCTTTATAAAATCGAAAACAACAGACCCTGCTGTGCTTGTAATTGATGATAAAGGCAGATTTGTTATTCCGATTTTGTCGGGTCATCTTGGCGGTGCGAATCGTTTTGCCACGATAATAGCTGAAAAAATCGGTACTGTTCCCGTTATCACAACCGCAACAGACATCGGCGGAAAATTCTCTCCCGACAGCTTTGCAAAAGCGAATAATCTTATTATTACCGACCTTTCTGCCGCAAAGGAAATAGCGACGGAAGTACTTAATAACGAAAAAATCGGACTTGTAAGCGATTATGAATGTGTAAATATTCCAACAGAAATTTCAGCTGACCCAAAATGCCAAATAGGTTTATGCATATCGGCTGACGCTTCACGAAAGCCTTTTGAAATAACACTTAATCTTGTGCCGAAAAATATTGTAATAGGTGTTGGTTGTAAAAGAGGAACGCCCTGTACAGCAATAGAAATGCACGTTACAGAAAGTCTTGAAATTGCTAGGATTGATATAAATCGTCTATGCGGTGCTGCAACCATTGATATAAAGGCAGACGAAAAAGGGTTACTTGAATTTTGTGAAAAGTATGGATTAAGGCTGTTTACATACACTGCCGATGAGCTTATGAATGTTGAGGGCGTATTTACAAAATCCGGGTTTGTTTTGTTGCATACAGGAACGGATAATGTTTGTGAAAGAAGTGTTGTAAGGCACGGTGCGAAACTGATTATACCCAAAATATCGGGTAACGGTGTAACCGTGGCGGCAGGAGAAATGCCTGTCAGACTTGATTTTTCAAAGGAGATTTTATGAAATTATATGTAGTCGGATTTGGCTGCGGAAGCCGCGGGGGTATGACGTTTGAAGCTGAAAAAGCAATTTTAAACAGTGACCTGATAGTAGGATATACGGTTTATGCCGATTTAATGCGGCTGTATTTTCCCGAAAAGGAGTATTATTCAACTTCAATGCGGCAGGAAAAAGAACGCGTATATTACGCACTTTCGGAGGCTTCAAAGGGTAGAACGGTGTCCGTTATTTGCAGCGGTGACAGCTCTGTTTACGGAATGGCGGGGCTTGCCTACGAGTTGTCTGCTGAATTTCCCGAGGTTGAGATAGAAAGCGTTGCGGGAGTAACTGCGGCGCTCAGCGGCGGAGCAATTCTAGGTGCACCTTTGACCCATGATTTTGCGGTAATAAGCCTGTCTGACCTGCTTACCCCTATGGACAAAATTCTGCACAGACTTAAATGTGCGGCAGAGGGAGATTTCACAATCGCTTTATATAATCCGTCATCAAAAAAACGTGCTGATTATCTTAAAAAAGCCTGTGAAATTATGCTTGGATATAAAGCTCCCGATACCGTCTGCGGATATGTCAGAAATATCGGCAGAGAGGGACAGGAAAGCTGTGTGCTTACTCTTGCGGAACTGAAAAACACACAGGTCGATATGTTCACGACTGTCTTTATCGGCAACAGTGAAACTAAAATTATCAACGGGAAAATGGTAACGCCGAGAGGGTACAGAAATGTGTAAATTACTTATTTTCGGCGGTACAACCGAGGGCAGAGTGTTAGCGGAATTCTGCATCCGAAACGGTATATCAGCAACAGTTTCGGTTACTACCGATTATGGTGCAGAATTACTCCCCGAAAGTCCGTTTTTAAAAGTCTGTAACGGAAAGCTGGATAAGAATGAAATTTCAAGGCTGATTATGAAAAATGGTTTCAGCATTGTAATTGACGCAACTCACCCTTATGCTGTTCTTGCGACAGAAAATATCTGCATTGCCTGTGCTGAAACAGGAGCAAAATATTATCGTCTGAAACGTGAAAGCAATCAGCTTTTCGGTACTGTTTTAAACAGCCTTGATGAGCTGACAGCGTATCTTAATAAAAGCAATAAGATGATTTTAAGCACGCTTGGAAGTAAGGAAATACCTGCATTAAGCAAGGTTATAAACTGCCGTGAACGTGTGTGGGTGCGTGTTTTGCCTGCTGACGGAATAGTTGAATACTGCAAAAGCTATGGTATTGAAGAAAGCAGAATTATTCTTGGGAAAGGCCCGTTTACGGCTGCACAGAACATAGAGCATATCAAAAAAAGCGGTGCTGAAATTCTTGTAACAAAGGAAAGCGGCGCGGCAGGCGGTTATCCCGAAAAGGTAAAAGCGTCAGAGCAATCAGGCGTAGAACTTGTCACAATAAAACGTCCCTTAGAAACGGGAAACACAATTGATGAAATCAAGGAAATTATTATAAAGGAACTAAGATGAAAATTTATATAATCGGAATAGGTATGGAGGGCTGTAAAACCCTTACAGAAGAAGCAAAAACGGTTATTGCAAACGCCGACCTGCTTATCGGTGCAGGCCGTATGCTGGAGCCGTTTTCTGACCTTAAAAAAGAGCAGTTTATAAGCTGGAAAAGCGAAGAGATTGCTGAATATCTGAAAGAAAAAAGTGTAAAAACAGCGGCAATACTTATGTCATGCGACTGTGGTTTTTACAGCGGTGCGGAAAAGCTGATTGCGGCACTTTCAGATTATGAAACAGAAGTTATAAGCGGAATTTCCTCCCCCGTTTATTTCTGCTCAAAAATAAAAAAGCCCTGGCAGGATATGAAATTTCTGAGTCTTCACGGTGCTGACGGTAACATTGTCAGAAATGTATGCAGAAACAAATACTGCTTTTTTCTCTTGGGCGGCGACACCACTCCTGCTGAAATATGTAAAGGGTTGTGCGATTACGGCAGAGAAAATATCGCAGTTTATATCGGCGAAAATCTCGGCTATGACAACGAAAAAATATACTGCGGCATTGCCTCGGATTTTACAGATACGAGATGCGAAAAGCTGTGCGTTATGGTGACCGAAAATCCATATTCTGAGCAATCTGTACCTTTCGGAATCAGCGACAACGAGTTCATCAGAGGCAATGTCCCTATGACAAAATCCGAAATACGCAGTACAGTTATTTCAAAGCTGAATATCAGCAGAAAAGATATGTGCTGGGACATAGGCTGCGGTACAGGCTCGGTATCGGTTGAAATGGCATTGCAATGTTTTGACGGCAGGGTGTATGCCGTTGACAAAAATGAAGAAGCGGCAGAGCTTACAAGGCAGAACGCATACAAATTCGGCTGTGATAATATTGAGATTATAAGCGGAACTGCGCCCGAAACGCTTTGTGGTTTTCCCGCACCCGATAAGGTATTTATAGGCGGTTCCTGCGGAAAAATCAGTGAGATTCTGAACATTGTTTATGAAAAAAACAGTAAGGCAGATGTAGTGATAACCGCAGTATCTCTTGAAACTCTGAATGAGGCAATAAATTCCTTTGCATATTTCGGCATTGATAGCCCCGAAATCGTGCAGATAGCGGTAACAAGGACAAGAAAGCTCGGTAATCACACAATGCTTTCTGCAGAAAATCCGATTTTTATAATGAAGGGAGTGAGAGCTTGAAACGAATAATCATAGGCGGTACGCATAGCGGCTGTGGGAAAACAACTGTAACCTGTGCGGTGCTGCAAGCACTTTTTAACCGCAGAATGAGGGTCGCTTCGTTCAAGTGCGGCCCCGATTATATCGACCCGATGTTTCATGAGAAAATTATCGGCACGAATGCTCATAACCTTGACAGCTTTTTCTGCGATGACAATACACTGAAATATCTGCTGACCGAAAACAGCCGTAATGCTGATATATCTGTAATTGAAGGTGTTATGGGATTTTATGACGGTGTAAACGGCAGAGGTTCGGCGAATTCTGTGTCCGAAATAACGGACACAAAGGCGGTGATTGTAATTGACTGCAAGGGGCAGAGCCAGTCAATTGGTGCAGTAATGAAAGGCTTTCTTACATATCGCAAAAACAACATAATCGGTTTTATTTTCAATCGTCTGCCCGAAAAGCTGGTGCCTATGGTGAGAGAGCTTTGCGAGGATTTGAACACACAATATCTCGGCTTTATGACGACTAATAAAATTACTGTTCAGAGCAGACATTTAGGACTTGTAACGGCAGATGAAATCGATGATATAAAAGAGAAAATGCAGGCTCTTGCCGACCTTGCGGAAAAGCATATTCTTCTTGACAGGATTATTGAAATTTCAGAGAGCGAGGGGCTCACTTTTACACCGCCTGAAATAAAAAAGTACGGCTTTAAACGACCTCCTGTTATTGCTGTTGCAAGGGATAAGGCGTTCTGTTTTTTGTATGCGGATAATGTCCGATTGCTCAGAAAAATGGGGTGTGAAATCCGATATTTTTCTCCTCTTACAGACAGCGAAATTCCCGAAGCTGATGGTCTTATTCTGTGCGGAGGTTACCCCGAATTATATGCAAGGCAGCTTTCGGAAAATAAATCAATGCTTGAAGATGTAAAGCGTAAAATCAGCAGTGGTATGCCAACCATTGCCGAATGCGGCGGATTTATGTATCTGCATAATGAGCTTGAGGACAAAAGCGGGAAAGTATTTACCATGGCGGGAGTTATTAACGGAAAGGTATTTAAAACAGAACGGCTGCAGAGATTCGGATATGTTACAATGACAGCGGAGAAAAAGAATCTGCTTTGCGGCAAAGGAGAGAACTTTCCTGCTCACGAATTTCACTATTGGGACAGCACCGGATGCGGTTCTGATTTTACAGCACGAAAGACAGACGGCAGGGAGTGGAAATGCGTTCACAGTGACGAAAATTTATATGCAGGCTTTCCACATCTGTATTTTTATTCTGATATAAAAATGGCAGAAAAATTTGTTTTGAAATGTGCAGAATACGGAGAAATTTATGAACAGAATTTATAATATTACGCCAACGGATAAATCCGCAGAAAAAGTAGCTCTTGAGCGTTGGAACAGTATTGCAAAGCCGCTTGGAAGCCTTGGCTTGCTTGAAACTGCAATAGAAAAAATTGCCGCAGTACAGGGCACGGAAAATGTTGATATACATAAACGCACGGTAGTTGTAATGTGCGCGGATAATGGCGTCGTGTGCGAGGGGGTTACCCAGTCCGACAGCAATATTACGTCGGTTTGCACCAATGCAATAGCAAACGGAACGTCAAATATAAATGCACTTGCCGTCACATTCGGAGCAGAGGTGCTGGCGGTTGATATTGGTGTAAAATCCGATTTGAATAATCCAGAAATTCTTGATAGAAAAATAGCTTACGGTACAAAAAACATAGCCGAAGGCATGGCTATGACAACCGAACAGGCTGAACAGGCAATATGTACGGGAATGGATATTGTCCGTGACCTTAAAAACAGCGGTACAAGGATAATCGTTACAGGTGAAATGGGTATCGGGAATACCACGGTTTCATCCGCTTTGTCCGCCGTTCTTCTTGATTTGCCGCCATGTCGGGTTACGGGCAGAGGTGCGGGGCTTGACAGCGAAAGGCTAAAGAAAAAAATCACAGTAATCGAGCGTGCAATTTCTGTAAACAAGCCTGATAAAAACAAGCCTGTTGAAATGCTTTCAAAGCTCGGCGGCTTTGATGTTGCGGGAATGGCGGGGCTTTTTCTCGGGGGTGCTTATTATCACATTCCAGTTGTCATTGACGGAGTTATTTCAGCAGCGGCGGCAGTGCTTGCCTGTAAAATAAATCCTCTTGCCTCACAGTATATGCTTCCCAGTCACGTTTCGGCAGAGCCGTCGGGAAAACTGCTACTTGAAAGTATCGGCTTAAAACCGATTATCAATGCGGAAATGCGGCTTGGCGAGGGTACAGGCGGGGTGATGCTCTTGCCGCTTCTTGATGGTGCGTTATCAGTTTATAACAAGGCACACCGTTTTGATGAAATAAGTATAGAAAGGTACAGAGAGCTTAAATGATGACAGTTGTAATCGGCGGTTCAAAATGCGGAAAATCGGGTTATGCAGAGAAAATTCTTGACAGCTTTGACGGAAAAAAGCTTTACATAGCCACGATGATTCCTTATGGCGAAGAAGCACAGAAGGCTATTGAACGTCACAGGAAAATGCGGAGAAATAAGGGCTTTGAAACAGTTGAAAAATATACGGATTTAGACGAAATATGTTTGCCGGAAAATTATGCCGTATTGCTTGAATGTATGGGAAATCTTCTTGCAAACGAAATGTTTAAAAATGAAGAAATCACCGACCCGACAGAGAAGATTATAAAGGGAATTGAAAGCCTAAAAACACAGGCACAGCACCTTGTAATTGTGACAAACAATGTAGCCTGCGACGGAATTGATTATGAAAGAGAAACAATGGATTACATACGCATTATGGGCGATATTAACCGCCGTATGAGTGAAATTGCCGACAATGTAATTGAGTGTGTTTATGGAATCCCCTTAGCTGTGAAAGGAATGCTTTTATGACTATATTGAAATCTCTTGCAAGTGCTTTTTTGATGTATTCGAGAATACCAATGCCGCAGGTAGAATGGAAAGAAGAAAACAGACGGTATGCGCTTTGCTTTTTTCCGCTTATAGGTGCAGTAATCGGCGGATTTTTTCTTCTTTGGAATTATGTCAGCGATTTGCTTAACTGCGGAGCAATCCTCAAGGGTGTGGTTTCCGTTATAATTCCGATAATTGTAACAGGCGGAATACATCTCGATGGCTTTTGTGATATGATTGACGCTAAATCATCATTCGGTGACAGGGAGAAAAAGCTGTCCATTATGTCCGACCCTCATATCGGCTCATTTGCGGTGATTTATCTTGCTGTTTATCTGCTTTTGCAGACCGCGGTTTACAGTGAAACCAAAGATATAAAAACTGTTGTTGTGATTGCTCTTGGATTTATTTTGTCACGCTCACTCAGCGGTATCGGTGCGGTGTGCTTGAAAAGTGCAAAAAGCGAGGGTACACTTCAGAGCTTTGTCAAGCCTGCACACAGGAAAATTACCCTTTCTGCTCTTATCATAATCGCTGTAATCACTGCTTTTTTTATGGCTTATTCAAGCCTTATGTCGGGCGTTTTTGTCACAGTCGGAGCGTTGTGCAGTTTCTTGTTTTACAGATTTTCCGCATATAAGAATTTCGGTGGAATTACGGGCGATACGGCAGGCTGGTTTCTGCAAATCAGCGAGCTTTTGGTAGCTGTGACAGCATTAGTCGGAGAAAAAATCACGGAGGTAATCGCGTTATGATAATGATAACAGGCGGAGCATATCAGGGGAAAAAAGATTTTGTAAAAGCACACTATAACTGTGAAATTCTGAATGGAGATAACTGTGATTTTGAAAGTGTTTTTACAGCAAAATGCGTCAGCAATTATCATCAGCTTGTAAAACGGCTTATAGAAAACGGAGATGACGTTGCCTCTTATACTGAAAGACTTTGCAGAGAAAATTCCAATCTGATTGTTATAATAAATGAAATCGGGTGTGGTATTGTTCCTCTTGAAAAGAGCGATAGATTATGGCGTGAACAGGTAGGACGAGCAGGCTCTTTGATTGCCAAAAATTCGGACACAGTTGTGCGACTAATCTGCGGAATACCTGCTGTAATCAAGGGAGAATTATAATGATAATCAATTTTATCCGTCACGGAAAAACAAACGGAAATCTTGAAAAACGCTACATAGGGAGAACGGATGAATCACTCTGCGAAAACGGCAGAACCCAGCTTTCGGAAAGAAAATATCCCGATTGTGACATCGTTATTTCAAGCACGATGAAACGATGTCTGGAAACTGCTGAATTAATATACCCGAGCGGTAAAATTATTGCTGTGAACGGACTTGAGGAATGTGATTTTGGAGATTTTGAGGGGAAGAATTACACTGAATTAAGCGGAAATCCCGATTATCAGAAATGGATAGACAGCGGTGGCAAATTGCCATTTCCGAATGGCGAAAATACAGAGGATTTCAAGAAAAGATGTATTGCAGCATTTGAAAAAACTGTGCGGAAATATTCTGATGTGGGTGTTATTTCCTTTGTTGTTCATGGCGGAACGATTATGTCTGTGCTTGAAAAATATGCTGTTCCCAAAAAGGATTATTTTGATTTTCAAGTAAAAAACGGGCAAGGATTTATTACCGAATTTGATAACGATAAAATAAAAATACTGGAGAATATATGAACTTACTTGCGGCAATTATGCCGATAATAATCGGCTTTATCATAGATTTGATTTTAGGCGACCCATACACATTACCACACCCCATAAGACTTATCGGAACACTAATATCAAAGCTCGAAATATTCACCCGAAAGAATTTTAAAAATCTGCGTGCCGGCGGTGTTTTCCTTGGAATAACTGTACTGTTTTTATCCATGGCAATTCCTTTTGTGATTTTATTTCTGTTCTATAAATTGAACATCATTCTCGGAATTGTGATAGAAAGTGTTTTCTGCTACTATCTTATTGCACCCAAATGCTTGTGTGATGAGAGTATGAAGGTGTATCGTGCGATTGAAGAAAATGATACTGAAAAAGCAAGAAAAGCTGTTTCGATGATTGTGGGACGTGATACGGATTGTCTTGATAAAAGCGGCATTATACGCGCGGCGGTTGAAACGGTTGCGGAAAATACTTCCGATGGTGTTACCGCCCCTATGATGTATATGTCGCTGGGTGGTGCGGTGCTTGGATTTTTCTATAAGGCGACAAATACTATGGATTCAATGATAGGTTATAAAAACGAAAAATATGCCGAGCTTGGACGTTTTGCGGCAAGGCTAGATGATGTGCTGAATTATATCCCGTCACGTTTTACGGCGATAACCATGATTATCTCAGCCTACATACTTAAAATGAACGAAAAAAATGCTGTTAAGATTTGGAAACGTGACCGCAGAAAGCACGCAAGCCCTAATTCTGCACAAACTGAATCGGTATGTGCAGGTGCGCTTGATATAAGATTGTCAGGCGACGCTTACTATTTCGGCAAGCTTCATAAAAAGGACTATATAGGCGATGATAACCGCCCCATAGAAAACGAGGATATCCGCCGTGCCAACAGGCTTATGTATTGCTCGGCGGCTATTACAATGCTGTTTTCGGTGCTGTTCAGAGCAATTATTTTTGGAGGAATTATATGGTGATTTCAGAGCATGGCGGCGATATTTACAGTCGTGAAATAAGTCTTGATTTTTCGGCAAATCTTAATCCCTCAGGTATGCCTGAAGGTGTCAAAACTGCGCTTAAAAATTCAGTATCAGAGTGGGAAAATTACCCTGACCCTTTGTGCAGAAAATTGTGTAAAGCGTTGTCTGAATACGAAAATTTCCCGATTGAAAATATTGTATGCGGAAACGGTGCGGCGGATTTGATTTACAGGCTCGTAAAAGCTGTAAATCCGAAGAAAGTTATTGTTACCGCACCCACATTCAGCGAATATGAAAAAGCTCTTTCAGAAAACGGCACAGAGATATTGCACTATTATCTTTCCGAAAAGTATGATTTTGCCATTGATAAGGGTATTTTGAACGTTCTTGACAGCAGTACCGATATGATTTTTCTTTGTAATCCCAACAACCCTACGGGGCAGTATGTTCCGAAAGATATTCTGAAAGCAGTTGCGGAAAAGTGTCTTGAAAATGATATAATACTTGTATGCGACGAGTGCTTTCTTTCCTTTGTGACAGACGGAAAAAGCAAGAGTATACGTCATTTCTTAAACAAAAATGTCATAATTCTTAACGCATTCACCAAGATTTATTCAATGGCAGGTCTGCGGCTTGGCTATGCGCTTTTCGGCAGCACCGAGCTCGCGGAAACTGTACAAAAAACGGGACAGTACTGGAGCGTTTCAACTCCTGCACAAATTGCGGGAATTGCAGCATTGAATGAAAAGAATTATATTGAAAAGACAGTGCAGCTTATAAATAAAGAACGTGATTTTTTAACTGCGGAGTTGCAAAAATTCGGTTTCAGAGTGTTTAAATCCGAAGCGAATTTCATTCTTTTCCGTTGTGATATGCCCCTTGATGAACTGCTTTTAAGAGAAAAAATTGCAATACGGAATTGCGGTAACTACGAGGGACTTTCTGACGGTTATTTTCGTATTGCAGTGCGAAATCATGAAGAAAATGCTATGTTGATTACAGCAATCGGGAGGTGCCTATGAACAGAAAAGATAACAAGCCGCCGTGCAAACGGAGCTTCGATAAGCACAGCATACGGCATGGCGGAACTGCCGTAGGCGGCTCGCCTATTATGATACAGGGAACAATGTCAAATGCAGGCAAAAGTCTTTTTGCGGCGGCATTATGCCGTATTTTCAGGCAGGACGGTTACAACGTTGCTCCGTTTAAATCGCAGAATATGGCGCTTAATTCATACATAACCGCAGACGGACTTGAAATGGGACGAGCACAGGTTATGCAGGCGGAGGCGGCGGGAATTGAGCCGTCGGTGCTTATGAACCCTATACTTCTTAAGCCAACTACTGACGTTGGCTCGCAGGTTATTGTAAACGGCGAGGTGCGTGGGAATATGCGGGCAATGGAGTATTTCAGGCACAAAAAAGAGCTTATTCCCGACATTATGAAAGCTTACACCACTCTTGCCGCACAGCACGACATTATCGTCATTGAGGGCGCAGGCAGTGCGGCAGAGCTGAATCTCAAATCAGATGATATTGTGAATATGGGTATGGCACGTCTTGCAAAAGCACCTGTTCTCCTTGTGGGAGATATTGACCGAGGCGGTGTTTTCGCTCAGCTTTTAGGTACGCTTATGCTTATCGAAAAAGAAGAGCAGGACATGATAAAGGGGCTTGTGGTAAATAAGTTCCGAGGAGATAAGTCGATTTTCCAAAGCGGTGTTGATATTCTCGAACAACGCGGCGGCAAGCCCGTTGTGGGGGTTGTGCCATATATAAATTGTGATATTGAAGATGAAGACAGCCTTTCCGAAAAGCTGGAAAATAAGTCGTCAGACGGCATTGTTGACATAGCAGTTATACGTCTGCCAAGAATTTCAAATTTTACCGATTTCGATGTTTTCAGGCAGTACGAGGGTGTATCTGTTCGGTATGTAACAAAGCCGTCACAGCTTGAAACCCCTGATTTAATCATAATTCCGGGTACAAAAAGCACAATTCATGACAGAAACTGGCTTTATGAAAGCGGCATTGAAATTGCAGTAAGACGACTTGCTGATAAAGGCGTTCCGATTTTCGGAATATGCGGCGGTTATCAGATTCTGGGTGAAAAGATTTCCGACCCCGATAACAGCGAGGGTGGCGGTTCTGTTGATGGAATGGGGCTGCTCAGATGCACTACTGTATTTTCGCAGGAAAAGAACCGTAGCCGTACAAGTGGAAGATTCGCAGATGTTAATGGTGTTTTTTCGTGCCTTTCGGGTGCAGAATTTAAGGGATATGAAATTCACATGGGTGAAACAATGTCAGACGATAAACCCTTGCTTGACTGCGGCGGTGCGCAGAAGGGGAATGTTTACGGCTGTTACATTCACGGCATTTTCGATAGCTCCGATGTATCTGAACGTATAGTGAAAACTCTCTATGAACGCAAAGGTCTTGCTTACAGCGGTAACAAAATCGACCGCCGTGCTTACAAGGAAAAGCAGTACGATTTGCTTGCTGACGAGGTAAGAAAAAACATTGATATGGAGCTTGTTTATAAAATATTGAACGAGGGTATATGAAAAACTGTCAAAATTTTCCTTGACAAAACACTTCCGCTGTGATATGATTATTTAATGTTGAACACATTGAAAATTTAATAAGAAATGACAGGTGTCGGATACTCATTTTTGAGTTGGATTCGATGAAAAGGGAAGTCGGGTGAAAATCCCGCACGAACTCGTCACCGTAATTGAGGAGCGAAGAAAGACCGTACTTTTTAAAGTACAAGTCACTGTGCTGTGCATGGGAAGACCTTTCTGAGCGTTGATACATAAGCCGGGAGACCTGCCTGCCGTTTGTACGGAAGCTTTTGCTTCAATGCCACGAGTAAAATTGGCAGTACGTTTTACATATACATTAAGTCTTATTATGCCTGTAAGGCTTGTTCCTGTGTGGCATTATGCCCTTTTGTATCTGTAAATTGTGCGCTCTTACTACGTGGTAAGGGCGCTTTTTTATTGCCCGAAAAGGAGAATTATGACGGACGGAAAATATACAATTGAGGTGAGCCTGACAGGCGGAACAGGGCGTTCAAGCGTTCAGTCGCCTGCCATGCTTGAAATAAAAAACGGTATTATGACTGCTGAAATTGTTTGGAGCAGTAACAGCTACGATTATATGGAAGTTGACGGAGAGGAATATTATCCTGTAAGCGGCGAAGAATATTCAACCTTTCTCGTTGAAATACCTGCTCTTGATACGGATATTCCGGTACTTGCTGAAACACTGGCTATGAGTGAGCCGCACCTCATAGAATACACATTGAAATTTGATTCCGCAACCATAAAAGAAGCCGATACATTCCCGATTTATGCGTTGGTTATAAGCAGCGCAATTCTGCTTGCAGGCGTGATTGCCGTTTTGGCTGTAAAAAGAAAGAAGAAAAATGAAACTGATTAAAAAACTGATTTTTGCTGTTGTTTCAGCATTTATAATTATGCTTTCGGGTTGCTCAAAAACAGAAAAAATTCCCGAAAAGCATATAGAAATAGACGGACTTGTTTTTTGCGAACGTGTTGAGCTTATCTACGCGGAGCAATTCACTATCGACCGATACGAGGACGGATATTCGGTAATTCACACGATGAACGGCGAGAGCTTTCTGCTTGTTCCAGAGGGTGAAAAAACGCCTGACGGATTGTCTGAAAGAATAACCGTTATCGAAAAGCCGACAAAGAATATCTATCTTGCCGCAACCTCGGCAATGGGGCTTTTTGCAGAGCTTGAACAGGGTGAGGCGGTTAAATTTTCGGGAACAAAGGCTGACGACTGGTACATTGATTATGCCCGTCAGGCTATGGAAAACGGTACAATGCTCTATGCAGGGAAATACCGGGAGCCTGACTATGAAATGCTTCTTGAAAATGAGTGTATGTTATCCATTCAGTCCACTATGATTGACCATTCTCCTGAGGTTAAGGACAAGCTGAACGAGCTTGGCATACCCGTATTTGTGGATTATTCAAGCTATGAAACCCACCCTCTCGGCAGAAGCGAATGGATTAAGGTTTACGGAGAAATGACAGATACATCTGAGCTTGCCCGACAGCTTTTCAGCGCGCAGGCAGAACAGCTTGACAGCATATCGGAGCAGAGTACAGGAAAAACCGCCGCATTCTTTTACATAAGCACCTCGGGACAGGCTGTAACCCGAAAATCTGGGGATTACATCACGAAAATGATTGAACTTGCGGGCGGAGAGAATGTGTTTGAAAATCTTGGTGACGATAAGGCGACATCTTCTGTAACAATGGAAATGGAGCAGTTTTATTCACAGGCGAAAAATGCCGATTTTATCATATACAACAGCACCATAGGCGGTGAAATTACGACTGTTGAACAGCTTATCGCAAAGAATGAGCTGCTTGCCGATTTCAAGGCGGTGCAGAACGGAAATGTGTGGTGTACCAAAGAGAATCTTTTTCAGGAAACTATGAAGTTGGGCACG
>JAZUOE010000024.1:0-5706 GCA_045604505.1 Ruminiclostridium sp.
CTTCAAATCAAAGCAAAAAAAGTCGGGAATTTCAGTAAACGCTGTGTTAGAATATGATTACAGCAGAAAGGGGACTTACGTATATGAATAACTGGACAGAAGGTATACAAAACGCTATACAATATATTGAGGATAACATCACTGAGGAACTTGATATATCAGATATTTCAGCTAAAGCGTATGTTTCACCGTTCTATTTTCAGAAAATATTTAATGTACTATGTGGATTTACTGTTGGTGAATATATCCGCAACCGTAGATTAGCTATTGCAGCAGAGGAATTATCAAAGGCTGATGTAAAAGTTATTGATGTTGCTGTTAAATACGGATATGATTCTCCTGACAGTTTTACACGTGCATTTACGAAGTTTCACGGAATTTCACCGTCTGCTGCAAAGGAAAAGGGTGCAAAAATCAAGAGTTTTGCACCTATAAGAATAAAATTAACATTGGAGGGCGGTACAGTTATGGAGTACAAAATTGTAGAAAAAGCGGCATTTACTATTATGGGTAAATGTAAAAAATTCAGTATTGAAACATCTTATGCAAAAATCCCATTGTTTTGGCAAGAGCATTACAGTAACGGTGGTGGGGAAATAATCAAAGGAATGTTCGGAGCTTGTGTTGACAACGACGGAAAAGAGTTTGATTATTATATAGCTGATATGTATTTCCCATGGAATGAAATACCTGAAGATTGTACGACAAAGACATTTGAAAGCGGCTTGTGGGCAGTGTTTCCTTATCATGGAGAATGTCCTAAAGCACTTCAGGACGTAAATACAAAAATCTGGAGTGAATGGCTGCCGAATTGTAAAGAATATGAGCTTTCAGGTAATTATAATCTCGAAGTATATTTAGACAAAGAATACGGAGAAATATGGGTACCTGTAAGAGCTGTAAAAACCAATTAAATTTATGGTGTCACCTTGACTTTTTCCCCCGCTGCATACGATACCATAACATCACATTTAAAGTGCAGGAATATGACAATAAACGATTTTGATTTAATCCTGACAGGTGATTTGGGTTATGTAGGGTCAGATATATTGTGCGACTTATTTATGAAAGACGGAATAGATATTTCAAAGGTTCATAACGATTGCGGCAAAATAATTTATGACAAAGAAAAACAAGATGTACATGCCGGTGGTTCAGGTTGCGGCTGCAGTGCATCAGTTTTATGTGCCGTTATACTTGATAAAGTAAAAAACGGAGAACTGAAAAATATACTTTTTGCTGCAACAGGTGCGCTTATGTCAACCACAATGGTACAGCAGGGGGAAAGTATTCCCGGTATTTCCCATGCTGTTCATATCAGTGCGGAATAAGAGGGGGATATATGGAAATCTTTGTTGAATATTTAAAGACGTTTTTAGTTGGTGGAACCATTTGCCTTATTGGGCAGCTCCTCATTGATTTTACAAAGCTGACCCCCGCACGAATATTAGTTTCTTATGTTGTTGCAGGAGTGGTTTTAGGCGCAATAGGCTGGTATAAACCTCTCATAGATTTTGCGGGAGCAGGGGCTACAGTACCTCTCACCGGCTTTGGTTATCTTCTTTCAAAGGGTGTGTATCAGGCTGTTTCAGAGGACGGTCTAATCGGAGCGCTAACCGGTGGTTTGCAGACAACAGCAGGTGGAATTACAGCGGCGGTAATCTTCGGATTAATTGTAGCGTTGGTATTTAAAAGAGGAGATAGAACCAAGCAAATGTAATATAAAAAAGCTGCTTTGAATTTTGCATCAAAGCAGCTTTTATTTTGTTTAGTCTTCACCCAGCTTGAGTGCTTTGTTAATATCAAGTTTCTTGATAAGATTACCGAGTATTGCAAAGCCACCGCCGAGCATTAATACAATGATTACATAGATTTTAATATAATCGCTTTGAAGTGCGGCAACTCTGAAAGGCGGTATCTGTTCAATAGGACTATACATAGAGCGGAATAAAGGAACAAAAAGGTCACTTGTAATTCCGCCGATAATGAATGACATAGCAATTGAAACACCCGAAACAAGAATCTGCTCATATCCGATAATTCCGATAATTTCACGGAATGTAACACCCATCGCTCTGAGAATACCGAACTGAAGTGTTCTGCTGCGAATGGAAAGAATCCAGTAAATGAGGAATCCGATGATAGTCATTATCATAATGATTACAAAGCTCATTGTAAGAGCGCCGTTCATGCCTTGCAGCTGTGGTTCATTCTTTTCGGCAATAAGCTTTTGAGAAGAGTCTGTTATGTATTCAACAGGAATACGCTTTGCTGAAATGTCTGCATAAAGCTGTTCGCTTGTCGCATTGTCTTCTAAGTCAATCCACACTTCATAAGGCTCTAAATCAGTAAGATTATAAATGTAATTGTAATTCATAATCATAAAATATTTAGTTGCGTAAGAAGTGGTTTCTTCAACTTCTTCACCATTTTCTTCAGCCTCTTCACGGCGTCTTTCTTCACCGGGAGAAACAATTTCTTTCTGAGATTCATTAGGATTAATTCCGGGCCAATAATCAACTACAGCGACAACAGTAGCCGCAACGTTATCATTTCCTGACCATTTTGTTTCAACTGCATCTCCCAATTCAATTTCAAAAGCATCAGCCAACGCTCTTGAAATAATAATTCCTGAAGGGAAATTCTGAAGAGCGTTAGTGTAATTCCACCAGTGAACAGGGAGAAGGTCATTTCTGAACCAGGCGATTGTTGCAAATTTATATGGCTCAATTGCCATTAATGTTACGTTACTTGCAGTAGTTTTATCAACAGAGAATTTTGCCTTTTCGTTAATCAAAACTCTTGTTGCGGTTTTTACACCGGTAAGCTCTTCGTATCTTTCAAAGTCACGTTCAACATAACCTGTTGTTGTCATACTTTCGTCAGAAGTGGTAGTTTCCTGCCAATATTCCTTGAGCCTTATGTCAGCACCTGTTGAATAATAAATCCTGTCTTCTTTTTGATTATTTATGGTACGTGCGGTATTAGCCGAGAAAATTCCCAATGAGAATGTAACTATGAGGAACAGCATTAAAAATCTGACCTTACCGCCCTGCGCACGTGAAACAGAGGTTATCGCCATATATTGAGCAGGGGACCACAGAGGCTTGAAAACTGTATAAATTGCACGTAAGAAATAGGGGTAAATTCTTATAAACAGTAAACCAAGACCTAATACAAGACAGGTTGAAAAGATGAAAAACAGGGGATTTATTTCACCTGTTGATTCAGTGGTAACAACTTCGTTTGCGGTATAAACAACATAGAAAACAGCAGCGGCAGCAATAAGAAGAATATCTACACAGCATTTCTCCCAAAGCTGAACTTTAACAACCTTTGTTTTACTTGCTTTATATTCCACAATAGAGAGCTTTGATGCAGGGATAATAGGAATCATAGTCGTAAGGAAGAAAACTATAATTGCCAACAGTGCGTATAAAACAGCAGTACTTGTGATTTTAGCAGCTATACCTGTTCTGTTTACAAATTCAAGGAATCCGTTTGAAACGCCGAGAAAACGGCATAAAGCAAGACCGATAAGCGGTGCGGTAATAAGCGTTATTAATCCGATAATGCCCGATTCGGCAGCATAAAGGAAGAAAATCTGCTTTGAACTTGCGCCACGACTTTTGAAAATTGCAATCTCATTTTTTTCTTGCTCTACATTAAGCTGTGAAACCATAAAGAGGTAGAAGGCCAACATAACCATAGTAGGAATTTGTAAAATCCAAAGAATATTTGTCAGTTTTGCAGCCTCTTCTGCATATTCAAGCAGGATATTATAAACCCCCATCTTAAAATCATAGCCTAATTCATTATAAACAGAAAAATCCTCTGTTAATTCAGTTGTTATAGAATCCAAATCGTTCATATCCATTTTCTGATATGAAAGGGAATAGCGGACAGAAACGCTTGTCAATTGAACACTTGCGCCGGTGCTAAGCATATTTTTAAAGCAATCATAGTCCATAATTATTGAGGTAATGTATGGGTCCATAGTTTCAGACCAGTATACATCATTAGGGTCTGATTGCTCATAAATTCCAACAACGCGAACCTTTACAGGCTGACGGCTTGTATCAAGTGAGCGCATTTCATATTCACCATTAAGGACAATGCCTAAAGATTTAATAGCCGCATCACTTACTACAACTTCATAAGCGCCATCTTCTGCAATTCCGCCCTCACAGAACATACGTCCGTTTTTGATAGCAGTGTGTTCTTGAAAGCCTGTCATTGCTGCTAATTTTGTACGTGTGGTAGTTGAGCCGTTTACATTTGTTCCGACTACAATGTACTGCAAATTATCAACAATTATTGTTTTTTCTGTTTCTACAGGAATTTTTATGCTTTCAATCTGTTCATTTACAAGAACAGGGAGTTCATTTATCAGATTTGCTTGTTCACTTGTGCTTGTGTTTGCGGCAATAACCTTTTCAACAGAATATATGCCGGGATATTCTCCTGAACCAAGCTGATATGCCTCCATATCTTTTACAAGCATACGTTGAAGAGATGCGTCCATGTAAATAGGAACAGCACTCATCATTCCCGCCGCCATAAGGAAACCAATGAACAGACATAATACCATCCACTTGGTTTTTATCATTTTTCTTATAAGTAATGTAAACAAAATGCCGCTCCTTACTTTACGATAACTTGGTCACCGGCCTTAAGTCCGCTGATTATTTCAATTTCTGTTGCGTTTGTAATTCCGGTAACTACATCAACCTCTATTTTTTCGCCGTCCACGTATACCTGAACATATTCACGTTCACCGTCTGATTTTACAAGGTGTTTAGGAATTACAATTGCGTTTTCAGACATTTCCTTTACTTTAGTTATGTCAGCAAGGGAACCGAGATACGCAAAAGCAGGTTTTTCACCATCGAATTCAGCGTGAAGAGCGTTTGCGTTTTCATCACCCGCCTCACGGGCCTCTTTCGGGCTGTAAGAGATTGTAGCTGCATATTCTAAATCGCCAACGGAAACTGTAACTTTATCTCCAGCCTCAAAAGTAATTGATTCAGGATATTCAGCGTCTACATAAAGGGTTTCAGGGTCAGCAATTCTAGCAAGAACCTTATATGGGTCCATTTCAGTGCCAGGATTAAGTCCGTATACATACGAAACCTGTCCGCTCATAGGAGCAAGAATTTTTGAGCCGTCATATTCTGCCTGATACATATTAAGTGTATTCTGTTCAATTTCAAGCTGCAGCTTATCAGCCTGAGAGCCTGTAGCATTATATGTCAGCTGTGCTTTTTGCACCTTCAGCTTTTGAATTTCAAGCTCGTAATCAAGAGCGCCTGTATTCATATCAGCAATAAGGTCGCCTTCTTCGACGAAATCACCGGCATTTACATAAATGTTTTTAACTTGACCTGTATAATCAGTAAAATAACATTCCTTTTCAGTTTTGGATTTAATATAACCGGTAACGGTAACTGTATTTTTTATTGTTTTTTGTTTTGCTGTATAAGTTGAATATGTAACTTCATCAGGAGCAATGGTCGGTGGGTCAAGTAATTCTTCTTCAGCAGGGAAGAAATAGCAGCCTGAGGACATTGACAGCATTACAATAGCTGATGAAAATGCGGCGATTTTTCTGAATTTCATTGGGTATATCCTTTCACTTTTTGACAAATGCAAAACGATTACAACATTTGTCATAAAATTTATTTAATATTTCTATCATACCATATC
>JAZUOE010000025.1:0-2100 GCA_045604505.1 Ruminiclostridium sp.
CGAGGTCGTCAATACGGCGTACAATACCAGTTGCTTTCATTTATATAATCTCCTTTCCCATTATGTGCAGTCTTTTTTCAGCTTTAAATATTCGACTATACAAGCTAAGACATATATAGCGGCTGAAATTCCTGCGCCTATCAGAAAAACCTTGTTGGTTATTTCAATTTTAAGTCCGCCTTCGTCAATTTCAATCAGGAAGAACAAACCCATAATTGTAAAAAACGCAAGACCAACAATAAGCTCTGCTATTTCAGCATTCTTTACATAGTAAACAAGAGAATTTATAAGTGCAGTTACACAACCGCCAAGTAAAATGAAAAACAAGGTTTCCAAAAAAATACGGTCATAGATTATTTCAGGGAAAACCTGCTTAATTATAAAGTAAAAAACTGCGCATAATCCATAGCTGTAAGCAGTTGCAAGAAGATTTTCTACAAGGTCAGTAAGTACAAATTTTATATGTGAAACTCCTGAAGTGAGGGTGTACTTAACGAAATTGCATTTAATCATTTTTTCAGTTTTCTTTTCTGTTGAGCAAAGTGCAGTAACTACAATTATCATAGGAGCAATCATAACAAATGCGCTGCCAAGACTCTGCATAACAGGAGTTTTACTTGCAGACCCCAAAAGATATGCTCCAAGTCCGGAAAAACCAAGACAAAGAAGTGCGGATAAAATGTAATAAATTTTGTTCTGAATCAATGTGTTGTAAAGTAAACCTTTCATGACTGCTCCTTTACATAGTAAACCATAATTTCTTCAATTGTCGGTGCGTCAGCAACAAGATGGGGGTATTTATCAGCAGCAAGGGTAAGCACTTCATTTGTAAAGCGTCCCTTTCTCATGCCGATAATATCATTCGTATCCATTTTCTCTACATCTTCGGCGGTGCATTTTAAAATACGGTATTTTTCCAACATTTCATTTCTTTCTTCAGTAAACACAATCTTTCCCTGATGAATAAAGCAGATATAGTCAGCGATATGCTCTAAGTCACTTGTTATATGGGTAGAAATAAGGATAGAATGAGTTTCGTCCTGCATAAATTCAAGGAAAATATCTAAAATTTCACTTCTCATTACAGGGTCAAGTCCGCCTGTCGGTTCGTCAAGAACAAGCAGTGACGGATTATGTGAAAGGGCAGCCGCAATAGATAATCTCATTTCCATACCTCTTGAAAAGCTCTTTATTTTTGATTTTAACGGCAACCCGAACTTGCTCATATATGCGAAGAATTTTTCGGTTTCCCAGCTTTTGTAAATACCTGAAAGAATTTTTTCTAGCTGTACAACAGTGATATTTTTAGGATAAGGGATAGTATCAAAAACAACGCCGATTTTCTCTTTTGTTTCGTTGCTTAATTTTTCGCTGTCCTCACCAAACACCTTTACTTCTCCTGCGTCACGCTTATAAAGTCCTAAAATAGCCTTTATTGTAGTGGATTTTCCTGCGCCGTTTTCACCGATAAAACCCATTACTGTACCCTGAGGCACAACAAGATTAACATTATCAAGTGTGAATTTTTTGTACTGCTTAGAAAGACCTTTGATTTCAATAATGTTTTCCATAATACAAATTTCCTTTCGTATTGCTCCCGATTACTCCAAAAGCATACTCAGTATCTCCATAAGCTCTTCATTACTTACGCCGCTGCGCTTTGCCGTATCAACGGCGTTCTGAAGATGAGTTTCAATTTCACGGAGATTCTGCTCCCTTAAAAGTTCGGGATTTTGTGCTGAAACGAAACTGCCCTTACCGGTGTAGGATTCAATTAAACCTTCACTTTCAAGGATTTCGTAAGCACGTTTTGTTGTGATTACGCTTATTCTTAAATCCTGTGCGAGATTTCTCATAGAGGGCAGCGGTTCTCCCTCTTTTAAAACCCCGCTGAGTATCATTCCCTTTATCTGCGTAGCAATCTGCTCATAGATAGGAACCCCGCCTGTGTTTGTAATAATAATATTCATTTTTTGTCCTCACGCTAAGCCGTTGCAATCAACTTAGCAAAAATCTAGATTTTTATAGATATACATATTGTTGTTAATGTGTATATCTGATATATACAATATATCACATTCTATATACATTGACAATACC
>JAZUOE010000026.1:0-8309 GCA_045604505.1 Ruminiclostridium sp.
TATTCAAACACCGGCAGCTTCGCTATAGAATTTGATGACGGCAGTACCATGACAAAAGCAGAGCTCGATGCATTTTATGCGGAGCTTACAGAGTAAAAATTTTTTCAATATATAAATCATTAAAGGAGTTAAAAATTATGAAAACACTTTACAGCGGCAAGACAAAGGACGTTCTTCTTGATGAAGAAAAAGGTATTGTAAACTTATTCTTCAAAGATAGCGCAACAGGCGAAAACGGCGTGTTCGACCCCGGCTCCAACACAGTTGGCGGCAGCGTAGCAGGTAAGGGCAAAATCGGACTTGAAATTTCCAAGTACTTCTTTGAACTTATGGAAAAGAACGGTATCCCTACACATTACTTAGGCAGTGATATTGAACAGGGTCTTATGCAGGTTCGTCAGCTTACAGTTCCTAAGCTTGAATTTGTACTCCGTTACTTCACAGCAGGTAGCATGTGCCGTCGTTTCACTCTCGAAGAAGGCATTGTTTTTGACCCACCTTACACAGAAGTTACTCTTAAGGACGACATTCAGGGCGACCCTCTCATCAGCGAACGTATCTGCATTATGAAGGGCTTACTTAAGGAAGGTCAGTACGACGAGGCTCTCGGTATTCTTGTACGTGTAGGTGAAGTTCTTAAGAATGAATTAGCTCCTATGGGTCTTACACTTATCGACTTCAAAATCGAAATCGGTTATGATGAAACAGGCAAGATGTATATTGCAGATGAAATCACACCTGATATCTGGAGAGTTCGTGACGAAAACGGCAACATTCCTAATCAGATTGATTGTGCAAAGCTCCTCCTCGAAAAGATGAAGAAGTAATTCCATATAATAAGCAAACCTCCGAAGTTCGTTCTTCGGAGGTTTATTTTATTTATCCGTTATAGCTAAGGCCATAACCCTGCGGCAACCAGTATGTATCTGTGCCAATCTGGTCAACAGAGTTGTACCAAGGGCTTGGCAGCTTTCCCGTAAAGTCATTCCTGCCGCAGAGGACATCTGCTACGCCCTGCCCTTCAGAACCAGGCAGATAACACATAACAACTGCGTCCCAGTCATCATAATAATCCTTTATTATCACCTGTCTACCTGCGACAATACAAGCTACCACAGGCTTACCAAATGAGTTTGCCTCATCAATTGCCGCTTTGTTTCCTCTTAGTCCAAGCGTACCGCAAAGTTCCATATCGGCGGTATCACCGTTCCATTCAGCGTAAGCCTTTTCGCCCACAACTAACAGAACTATATCCGCATCTTCACCGTTATCTGTGATAGTAATGCCAAATTCTGCCGCTCTTTTTTCAAATCCGTTAAGAATAGACGTTACACCTGTGATGTTATTTGAGGGACTCTGATTCCAGTCGATTGTCCAACCGCCGCACTGGGCACTAGCATTGTCTGCTGCGGGACCTGTAATATAAACCTTCATTCCCTGCTTTACAGGAAGTGTGTTGTTTTCATTTTTCAGCAGTACAAGGCTTTTTTCCACCAATTGTTCTGCTAAATCACGATATTCCTGACTGCCAGTTTTACTCTGAACTGTCTTAAGATTTATGTTGAGCGGGTCTGCAAATACACCTGCGTCAAGCTTTACCTTAAGAATTCTTGTTACTGCGTCATCAATACGCTCCATAGAGATTTCACCGCTGTTTGCCGCATCTATGATAATATTCATTGCCTCGTCATAGCGTTCAACTTCCATAAGCATATCTATTCCGGCATTTACGGAAGTAATAACCTGCTGCTTATATGTTGAGGGAGAAGTGTTTTGTACGGAGTTCCAGTCACTGACTACAAATCCATTAAATCCCATTTCATTTTTGAGGTAATGAATATATTCAGGGTGTTCGTGCATTTTCACGCCGTTGACGCCTGAATGTGTAACCATTATAGTCTGTACCCCTGCATCAATCTGTGCCTGATAAACCTCCAGAAGTGCTGCAATTTCACCGTCGCCAAGCTGTGCGTCACCTCTGTCTATAAGTCTGTCAACATCTGAATCCTCACCTGTTCCGTACTCCACATTTCCGTCAGCAAAGAAATGCTTTGCACAGGCAATTACACCGCCGTCAATAAGTCCCTTTGTGTACTGTGCGCCAAGATTTTCTATAATAGAAAGGTCTGCTCCATAGCTTTCATAGGTTCTGCCCCAGCGGGGGTCTTCGGATTGAGCAACACAAGGTGCAAAATTCCACAGCATATAGCAAAGTCTTGCCTCATCTGCTGTTGCTAACCCCATTTTATAGGTCAGCTCAGGGTCATTTGCCGCACCGATACCTATATTGTGAGGGAAAAGCACTGCACCGTCACAATAGTTTACCCCATGCACATCGTCCTGACCATAAATATATGGTATACCCGACTCGGAATTTATTGCACTGAACTGAAAGCTGTTGACAATATCCCGCCACTGTCTGTAAGTGACTGAATTGTATTTTGAAAGAATACTGCCGTAGCAATTCTTCTCCATATCGCTTTCAGAAACCATATAAATAGCAGGTTGAACCATCTGCGCTGCCTTTTGCTCTATAGTAAGATGAGCTGTGATTTCCTCTGCTGTCATATTTGCATACTGCTGATACTTAGGCAGATTTTCATTAAGAGCAATAGTTGTTACCTCGCTAATCTGCGGAGAAGTTTCTGTTGTTTTGGTTACGCTTGTGCCTGTTCCCTTTGGTGTTCCCGGTTCAGGTACGTCCACAACCTCGCAACCTGCCATAGAAATCACAAGAGCGAATGCCAAAAGTGATGCAATCTTCTTTTTCATAACAATTCCTTTCTAAATTTCAATCGTAGTGCCGCAGGACAGGTAATAAAGCCTGTCCATATACTTCTTCATAAACTGATACTGCTCTATGCCTGTACAGTGACAGGTATAATATCGGGTCTTATACCCGTTAAGCACGTTAGCAAACTCCATAAGCCTTTCATCAAGAGGCAGTTTTGAGAAATGAAAACCGCCAACTAACACATCAGGCTCAAACCAGCTGACAATATCCATAATTCCTTTATGGGAACAACCGCTGATTAGCACTCTTTTACCATTTTCTTCAATAAGAAGATACTGCTCATGACGAAAATCATCAGGAACAAACTCACCGTCAGCCAACATATTAAGTCCAAAGCTGCCTAAATCGTATTGCCGCAGATTTTGATTGCAGGAAAACAAAGTTAGGTTATCTTTTATAGAATGCTTGTCCCCTGTGAAAATAAGTCTGCCATTCTCCTGAAGTGACAGGTCAAGTCCGATATACTTTTCTGTGCCGTTATAGTGAGGCTCAAAAGCATATTGACTGATATAAACAGGAGCGACGGAGTTTATTTCAAGGAATTTTTTAAGCCCCCCGCCATGGTCGTAATGTCCGTGAGAAATTACAGCAATATCAACCGCCGCAAGGTCAACCCCAAGCTTTTGCGCATTTTCGCTGAACAACTCTGTCTGTCCCATATCAAAAAGAATTTTTGTATTCTCCGTTTCAATGTAAAGGCTAAGACCATGTTCAGCAGATAAATGGGGGTTTTCAGTTACATTTTCTGTCAGCGCAGTTATTTTCATTCTAACGCCCCTCCGTTATATTCAAATAACAGTTCCCTGTTTCGTAAAAGCATATTATATATACCGTCCTCAGAAAGCACTCCCCTTTTCAGTGTTTTGGGGAGCAGCCCCTTTTCGTCCGCCTCAAAATCTTCTTTCCACTGAGGGCTGCTGTAATAATGAGAAAGCTCTGCTACAATCGGCTGAATTTCTGATAATTCCGCTAATGTCACAATTTCCTTGTTGAGTACACCAAGAACCTGATTCAGCTTATTTTCCATAGCTGTAATCCGTGCAATCTGATTTTCCATATTACTTTACCATATCTTCAATGCTTAAGGACTTACCTGCAAGACCAAGAGCGCTGTCAACCGGCAGGGAAAAACATATTCCACGATTTTCTGTAAGAATACCTGCTGTTTCAAGTATGCTCTGCATTACTTTTTCACGTTCCTCACGGTTTACAACAATAAGTACTACGTCCTTTTCGGGCTGAATAGAAATTCCCAAGAACTTAGCTGCCTCCTCACCGCCAAGACCTAAGCCGTGAAGAAGTGTGCCGCCTCTTGCTCCCGCTGCTTTTGCCGCCTCTTTTACAGCCTCAAAGCCACCACGATTTACAATTGTTATAATAAGCTCATATTTAATATCATTCATGTCTGTAATACCCTCCATTTCAGGTTTTGTTCCATTCAGCGCAAAGGCTGTGCCTGACGCACCATTTAAAGGCAATGTAAAGGCAATTCCCTTTCCTGCCTCTGTAAGAGAAAGACGCTTATTAAAAACGTCATATAAGCGCATAACCTTGTTGTCTGCGACAAAGGAAACCGCTGTTATCTTCTTGTTTTCACCAAGTCCTAAATAATCCAGCATTTCCGAATCTGCCGCACCAAAACCGTGAATAAGGAAACGACAAGCCACACTCTCTTCCGAAAGAATATTCTGAACCAACTGCATACAGCTGTAATCTGCAATAAGCACCATTGCTTTCATCAGACAACCTCCTTTTCCTTATCAAGCCATACCACCGTATCACAAGCTGCGTCAAGTGCAATAGGAAATACCTGACCTGCAGGAGCCTGAACAGTAGGAGAAGCCTTAAATCTGCTGATAAGTCCTAAAATTTGAATTGTGAGTAAGGGTGTCATAGCAACCATTGCTACAATACCAAATGCGTCTTCAGCTATATTTCCACCTAAGGCACTACTTGCACCCATTGCCAAAGGCAGAAGGAAGGTTGCTGTAAGAGGACCTGAGGCAACTCCACCAGCGTCAAATGCAACGGAAGTAAATATAGGAGAAACAAAGAAAGTTATAATCAGTGAAAGAGCATAGCCGGGAATAAGGAACCATAAAATTGAAATTCCTGTAATTACACGAATCATTGCAATACCTACAGATGCAGCAACACCCAGCGCAAGACTAAGACCTAACGCTTTTGCGGAAATTCTTCCCTCTGTGATAGTTTCTACCTGCTGTTTGAGAACGTGAACCGCAGGTTCAGCCGATACGATAAAGTAACCGATTAACATGCCTATAGGCACTAAAATCCAGGAATATCCGCCACCCGCAAGACTTTCGCCAAGATACTGACCGATAGGCATAAAGCCAACATTTGCACCTGTAAGGAAAAGCACAAGACCAACGTATGTAAACACAAGACCTACACAAATTTTAATAAGCGTCTTTTTATCCAGTTTCAATGATACCGCATTGAAAACCAGGAAAAACGCAATTATAGGCACAAGAGCAGAGGCTACGTCCTTCATATAGTGGGGGAATGCGTTTATAAACTGCATAAATGCCTCAGAAACAGACTCATAGCTACCTGCAGGAGTGAGAGTCTGCTCAATTGTTTCAGTGCTGTTGAGTGCGCCTAAAATGAGAACTGTTATAATCGGTCCGATTGAACACATAGCTACAAGACCAAAGCTATCTTCTGCAGAGGTTTTGTCACCACGAATTGACGAAAGACCAAGACCAAGCGCCATAATAAAAGGAACAGTTATAGGACCTGTTGTAACACCGCCTGAATCGAATGCTGTAGGTATAAAACCGGGAGAAATCAAAGGTGAACAAGCAAAGGCAAATACAATTATGTAGAAGATTATAAATAATGTTGATATTTTAACCTGAAGAAAAATACGCAAAAAAGCAAGTGCAAGAAACAAACCTACGCCTATTCCAACTGACCACACCATAACCTGTGTGTCAACAATGGGAGTTTGGTCAGCAAGTACTTTTAAATCCGGCTCCGCAACAGTAACCAAAACACCGATAAGAAAGCAAATAGGGAGAATGAGCCATACTTTCCGCATTTTTACTAACTTTGCGCCGATTTCCTCACCTATAATAATCATAGATGTGTCAGCACCTAGCGTAAACAGACCTATTCCCACAACCAGCATAACTGTTCCCACGAAAAACATGAAGAACAGTTCACCGCTTATATCTACAATAGAAATCATCAGAAGAAATACTACCGCCGCTACGGGCAGTACCGAACCCAGTGATTCCTTAATTTTTTCCATTAAGTTCTTCTTCAACACAACCACCCTTTTATAAAATTATATATATTATTAATTATATCACATTAAAGCCAAAAAATCAACTTAATTTAAGTTGTATATTGCTTATTGCATTTTTACACAACATGGTGTTCGAAATTTGTGCATATTAAAGAAAATTATAAAAACTATTGAATTTTTTACAAAAATATGCTATAAGTAAAATGTATAGGCATTTTTATGAAAGGATTTGTTTAAATGAAACCTAAGAAAAAAACAAAAAATTCTATATTGAAAACTACCAACAAAACTATAGGACTTACTAAGGCAATTATAATTTCCGTGATTATAACAACCTCAATTTCCCTTCTTTTGCTGACTGTAATTGGTTTCAGTGTTTCATACACGAAGGTAAAGGACGGAATTTTCTCTACTACTGAGCAATCTCTCGGTATCTACTCCGAAAAGGTAAATCAATGGCTTAATCAACAGGCTGAATTTACTGCTGCTCAGGCTAATGCGGCAGGAAAAATCGGTGAAATTTCCGAAGGACATCAGAATAACGACGCATTTATTGACAGTGTTATGCCTTTGAATGATGCACTTCTCGACTGCTACACCGCTTATGAGGACGTCAGCCTTTACATGGCTGTCACCGATACATCAACTCTCCCCGCTGATTTTGATGCAACCACACGTGGTTGGTATCAGGATGCAAAGAAAAAGAACAGCACAATCTTCACTGCTCCGTATATTGATACAGCTACAGGTGTTATGATTATCACCGTTGCCGCTCCTATCTACGAAAATGATACTTTTGTGGGTGTATTTGCTTGTGACATTACTCTTGACAGCGTTATGCAGCTTGTTAGTGAAATGAAAATTACTGAAAACGGCTACCCTGTACTTATTGACAACGCCGACAACTTTATGATTCATGGAAACACTGAATATAACCCCGCTGTTGTTGACGGTGCAGCATCAATCACTTCCTGCGTAGCTGCCGGTGGTGATTATGCAAAGGTAATGGACGCTCTTTCCGACGAAATTTATCTTGATAAGAATGAAGACTATGACGGTAAAAGCAAGTACTTTGCTTTCTCAAAACTTACATCTGCTGATTGGGCAATCGGTTATGTAATGCCCGAAAGCGATATTAACAGCTCACTCGTTGGTCTTGCGATTACATACATTATCCTCTTCATCGTATTCTTTGCAGCAGCCAACTTTGTTGTAATCAGCGTTATCAGAGTGCAGATGAAACCCCTTAAGAAAATCAGCACTGTTGCTCAGAAAATTGCAACAGGTGACCTTTCCGCAACATTTGACTATAACTCCTCTGACGAAATCGGTCAGCTTTGTAACAACTTTGCAAGTTGTACCGATACCACAAGACGTTACATCTCCGATATTTCCGATAAGCTTGGCAGACTTGCTGAAGGTGACTTCACCGTACAGATTACCGAAGATTACATCGGCGACTATCAGCCTATTAAGGAATCTCTCTTAAATATCATTTCCTCTATGAGAAATACTCTCAACAACATTGAGAACGCCTCTGTTCAGGTAAATCTTGGTGCATCAAGCATGGCTCAGACTTCAGCCGTACTTGCACAGGGTGTATCCGGTCAGACAGAAACTCTCAAAAAGCTGACAAATGATATGACTGCTATTATTGAACGTGTTCGTGAAACAGACAGACGTACCCTTGATGCACGTGAATTAGCCGGAAATGCAAAGAACAAGATTGAAGAAAGCAGCCGTGAAATGGATAAACTCCTTAAGGCTATGAACGAAATTTCTCAGATGTCTTCTGAAATTGCAAAGATTATCAAGACTATTGACGATATTGCATTCCAAACAAATATTCTTGCTCTCAACGCCTCTGTTGAGGCGGCAAGAGCCGGAGAGGCTGGTAAGGGCTTTACAGTAGTTGCTGACGAAGTAAGAATGTTGGCAAGTAAATCTGCTGAGGCTGCAAACCGTACTTCTGAATTACTTCAGCAGACTGCAGATGCAATCGCTGAAGGTGTACAATTAGCCGATACAACTGCAAAATCCCTTTCTGAGGCTGTTACAGACACTATTAATGTTGACCGCAACATTATCAAGATTTCTGAAACAACCAGAAACGAAAGTGAATATATGGACAATATTTTCAATAGCATAAGCGCTATTTCCAATATTGTTGACAGCACATCTGAATCTGCACAATCAGGTGCCGCTTCCAGTGAAGAGTTAAGTGGTCAGGCTACAATCCTT
>JAZUOE010000027.1:0-18835 GCA_045604505.1 Ruminiclostridium sp.
TGCCTTCCTTTCCGCTAAATGTTGAAGGATTGAACAACTGTGCCGACAAGGAGCTGCCAACCGTCAACAAGGACGAAAAGCATAATCTTGAAAGGCATAGAAATCATTGACGGAGGGAGCATCATCATACCCATCGCCATAAGGGTTGAGGAGATAACAATGTCAATAATCAGGAAGGGGATAAACAGCAGAAATCCCATTTGAAAAGCACGTGTCAGCTCACTTATTATAAAAGCGGGGATAACCGTGACAATACTGAGCTGGTCATTAAATTCAGTCAGCTCTTCTTCAGTTTCGGTAAGATTTACCGCATTACGCCCTGCAATATCAGTGATGAAAGGCTCCTCAACAGTGGGCTCTGCGGCTACTTCTTCAGGGGCATACACCGTTTCTCCTGCCAAGTCAAGGAAAAACTGCATATTTGCCTTACTGGTGTTTTTTAACATGAAAATTTCCAACTCATCGCCTGTGCGGGTTGCCATTTCAGTTATATCAATCTCGCCGTTTTTATATGGCTGATAGGCATTTTCGTTTACTGCGGAAAATGTTGGCCACATAATAAATATGGTTAAAAACAGAGAAAGCCCCGTTAATACCGAGTTTGGCGGAATTGACTGGGTCTGCATTGCGTTTCTTAAAAAGCTGAAAACTATGACAATTCTCGTAAAGGACGTTACCATTACGAGAAAAGAGGGTGCAACCGAAAGAATGGTAACAAGAAGTACGATTTCTAGCGTTTGCGAACCGTCAATACCGAAAACCTCATACATAAGAGATTCATCAGTAATAGGTTCTGCATCAGGATTTTCAGTAAGTATCTGCGTTTCTTCCTGAGAACCCGGTTCAGCGGCGGCCAGCGCACTTGCTGTCATACATAATACGGTTATCAGCAGTGATGTTATAATAAGCGAAATAAAAAATCTTAGAAACAGCTTTCCGTTTTGTTTAAATGTATCCTTTATCATTAATCAATATCCTTTTCGGAACCCGGTTCCTTGCTGCGTTTATTCATTGCATTTGCAAAAAAAGACGCAAAACTATTCTGCAGCTGCTGAGAGTCATTCTGCAGCTGAGCAGTGTATTCATCAGGTGACATATCGAGGTCACAGATTTTTTCAATATGCTGTGAAGTAGCGCTGAGGAGCATAAGCTTTCCGCCAACGCTCACAACAAAAATCATGCCGTCACGCCCGATTGTCACACGGTCAAGAATACGCATTTTACTTCCGGTAATTACACCGATTTTCTTATTGAGCTTATTAAGGCCGTAAATAAGCAGGAAAAAAAGTCCGAGTATGCCGATTAGTGAAAAAATGACCCAAATTAAATCCATACCGTTCTTCCTTTCCTGACTTAAGGATTATCAGCCGAGAATTTTTGTAACTGTTGCTAAAATTCTGTCGGGTTTAAAGGGCTTTACGATAAAGTCAAGAGCGCCTAACTTGATTGCCTCAACTACCATTGCTTCCTGACCCATAGCACTACACATAACAACCTTAGCCTCAGGGTGCTTACCCTTGATTTCGCCAAGTGCCTCGATACCAGTCTTAACGGGCATTGTAATGTCCATGATAACGAGATCAGGCTTTTCTGCCTCGTAAGTCTGACAAGCCTGTTCACCGTCAGCAGCCTCAAGTATGTTAGTGTAACCGTTCTGAGTGAGGGTGTTCTTGATGAGCATTCTCATAAAAGATGCGTCGTCCACAAGTAAAATCTTCTTATTCATAGCTGATTACTCCTTATTTAAAGTGTCAATTAATTTGGATTTGATGATTTCAGTAATTCTTACTGCAAAGTTATCGTCAATTACGACTACGTCGCCTTTTGCGATAAGATTTCCGTTTACGATAATGTCAACGGGGGCACCTGCCTGACGCTCAAGCTCAATGATAGTACCCTGAGTGAACTCAAGAATATCCTTAACCTTACGCTTAGCGGTACCGATTTCAACGGAAACCTGCAGCGGCACATCCATAAGCAGCTGGAGATTATCCTTCTGACTTCCTGTAAGGTTAATTTCAGGTGAGTCAAAGCTATGCAGCTGTGCATTCTGGATATTCATAGGCTGAGGTGCATATCCGTAAGGCGGATAGCCATAGCCGTAGGGAGGATATCCATAACCCTGCTGCTGGTCGGGCATCTGCATAGGCATTTGCATCTGCGGCATCTGCTGTGGCATTTGTGGCTGAGCCATCTGCTGCGGCATCTGCGGCTGAGGCATTTGCTGTGGCATCTGCGGCTGGGGCATAGGCTGTTGCATCTGTGGCTGAGGAGCAGGTTGTGCTGCCTGTGGAGCAGGAGCAGGTTCAGCTGCGGGAGCGGGAGCAGGTTCAGCAGGAGCCATTGTATCTCCGAGAACCTTACCGGCAATTTCCTTAGCTAATTCTATGCTCATTACCGATTTGAATTCCGACTGGATAACACCGTCAATAGTTAAGTTGAAGTTAATAGCAACAACTGTTTCTTCGGGGTCAAAGTCCTGCAGCTCTGCAAGGCTTATTTTATCCATTATGTAAGGAGTAGGTGTTGAAATATCAACGCTCACTCCAAGAAAATCCGACAGGGCAGTTGCACTAGAGCCCATCATCTGATTCATTACTTCGGAAACGGCACTTACGTTAAGCTCGTCGAATTCGAAGTCGGGAGTAACCACAAGGGGCATACCCATAAGCTGATTTAAAATCAGCTGAACGTCGTCCTGACGCCATACCATAAGATTTGAACCCGAAATACCCTTTACGTATTCAATTTTAACACAAACGGCAGGTTCCAGCTTTTCGGTATGGATATTGCTAAGCTGGTCAACCTCGACCATCGGAGTTGTAATCCAGACCTTGGCGTTAAGCAATTCGGAGGCTGCTGTTGCGGCACTTCCCATGCTTATATTCATAATTTCGCCAAGGGCATCTTTTTCCATATCCGAAATTATTATGTTTTCCATCCGTTAAACCTCAATTCTATATACATTTTCGATTTTAACAGCCTTATTCTGATTAAACGCCCCCAGTTTTCCGTCAAACCACGGCGTATCGCCGATTTTGAGGGTGACGTTGCTGTTGATATTCTTATCAAGGGGGATTATATCATCAACCTGTAGGTTGAGTACATCTGAAACATCAAGGGATATTTCTCCAAGAACAGCGGTAACAGTGAGCGGCGACTCATTAAGTGCCTTCATAATAGTGTCACGTCTGTCCTGTTCACGTGCTGCGTCGTAGCGTCTTACACTACGTACAGTTTTAGAAACGTATTTCTGCATCACTTCATCTAAGCTAAGTACAGGCATACAAAGAGATACAATAGTTTTTGTAGAGTTGATAGTGACCTCAAGTGCGGCAATAATTACCGTTTCGTCATAATCAATAGCGGAGAACACACGGGAGTTTGTTTCAATATTCTGAATACTTGGTGTTGTTTCAACGTAAGGCTCCCAAGGTTCACGCAGTAGTCCTGCCATATTGCTGATGATTTTTTCCATGATACTGACTTCGATTTCGGTAAAGTCACGGTCTGTATCCTTATATTCACCCTTACCGCCTAAAAGTCGGTCAATGAGTATATATGTAAGGGAGTTTGAGAGCTGAACAATAGTAGTTGCATTTACTATATCGTCATCGTGAATACCTAAATCAACGGTTCCCATCATAACGTAATCAGGCAAAGCGTTATTAAATTCAAAGTATCTTTGTTCCTCAATTGAGGCTAAGTTTACCTTGCAGTAAAGTCGCAGAAGTCCTGTCAGATATGATGAAAGAAGTCTTGCGTAATTGTCAAAAATACTGTCGAGAATCTTAATACGCTCTTTTGTAAACTTCTTCGGTGCGCGGAAGTCATAATCCTTTACAGGCGGGGATTTATCGGTGTTTGTTTCCATTACACCACCCGACATGGCACTGTTCAGAAGGGCGTCAATTTGCTCTTGCGTCAGCGTTTCTGCCAATCATGCTCACCTCTTTTCGTAATTTTTATTTTTTATTCGGTTTCCTCAGTTTCCTCTTCCGCAGGTTCTTCTGCTATAGGCTGAAGAATGTCGGAAGGAATTTCAATAATAGGAACCATATATTCCGGACCTGTATAGTCCGTGTCGTCTTCCGGTATAAAGGGAGATTCAGCAAAATACTTATCGTCAAGACCGTCAACAATCTGCTGAATTGTGTCATCAGTAACTCCGCCCATAGGGTCGTTTCTGTCAACAGCGTCAGATTCTGTCTGCATCATACCGAAGTCGTATTTGAGAATATCCTGAATAATTGCCGTATCGTTAGGAGCAATATCATTTCTTATGATAATAAGCTCAACACGGCGGTTTTCCTGTCTGCCTTCGGCAGTGCTGTTGTCGGCAATAGGGTCATACTGTGCACGGCCCTCTGAAATATACTTTTCGCTGTCCACAACAACCTGGAAATCCATAAACTTAAGTACAGAACAAGCACGGGCAGAGGATAAATCCCAGTCATTTATTGCGGAAAGACCCTGTGCGGTGTGTCCTTGTACACGAATGTTTTTTATGTAGTCGCCTGTCGCTTTAATACCGGGTAAAAATTCTCTGAGTGCAGCCTTGCCGCTGTCCAAAAGTACAGCGCTGTCACCCTCAAACATAATGGAGTTATTAAAACGGATATTAATGCGTGAGGCCGATGTCTGTGTAACATCAATTTCGTTTGAAAAGGTACTGCTCTGAGCAGTTGCGGAAACCCATGAAAACAGCTCATCAAAATTGTGCGGCAGACCGATGCCGTCTTCAGAGCTGGACTGAGTGCCCTGTCCCGTATTGGGGGGAGTATCTGAATTTCCTTCTTCCTCTTCGGTTTTATTTTCTTCATCATTTATTTCTTCGCTGACGAAGGGGTTTATAAATTTGCCTGAAGTATTGAAGGATTGGAAAATATACTGGAATTTTGTTTCATCAGGGGTAGATGACGCATAAAGCAGAACGAAGAAACAAAGGAGCAGCGTAACCATATCTGAATAGGTCGCCATCCATTCATCAACGCCTGTATGAATAACTTTTACCTTTTTCTTAGCCAAGGTTCCGCCTCCTTTCCAGGTGGTGAATTACACCCGACGTAATATAAGAATCTCTTACAGAAGAGAGCCTTAAAATATGACATTAATCGTTTTTACATCAGCAAATCTACACTAAGTCATATTATTATATCATATTTTTACAGAATTTGCAATGTTTTTTGGCTTTTTGGTAAAAATTTATTATTCAGCGTCGGCTGCGCTTGAACTCTTAGCTGTCTTAGGGAGCATAAATTCAAGCTTTTCCTGGATAAGACGGGGGTTTGAACCTGAGGCAATTGACATAACGCCCTCAACTACAATCTGCATACAGAGCATTTCTGCTGCGTGAGCATTTTTGAGAGCCGCCTCAAGAGGAGCAAATACAACGTTTGCCAAGAAAGAACCGTAGAAGGTTGTGATAAGCGCGGTAGCCATAGCAGGACCTAAGTCGCCGCTACCCATGTCGTTAAGCATGATAACAAGACCTACCAGTGTACCTAACATACCGAAGGCAGGACCGAGAGAGCCACCCTTTGAGAAGAATGCCATACCTTCTTCGTGACGTTCTTCCATAAATGTAAGAGAGTCATCAAGCATCTGTCTTACCTTGCTTGAGTCGTTTGCGTCAACGATAAGCATAAGGCTTTGTTTCATAAAGGGGTCTTCGCATTTGTTAGCGCTGTCTTCGAGAGCAAGAAGTCCCTTACTACGAGCGATTTTTGCATATTCAATAATGTCAGCTATGTATTTCTGCGGGTCGTATTTCGGGGGAAGATAAGCAATCTTAAGCAGCTTAGGAAGTGTTTTTAAGAAAGAAAGGGGAGAAATAGCAATAAGGATACCGAAAGTACCGCCAACGGTAATAAGAATTGACGGGATATCGATAAACATCTCGAAAGTACCGCCCTGCAGCATACCGAAAATAACAAGTCCGATTGCAATTACGGTACCGATGATAAGTGTAATATTCAAAATGGGTCCCTCCAAATATTTTATTCGGGCAATTCGCCCTTTATATCATTTCCGTGATTTCAGGAGCGGCTGTCCTTGTCCGCATCGCGCAGTCGTTGCTTGGAAACACGGTTGAATGCGATAATTTTATGAAGAATCTCTTCAATGGATTCCTGTACTATATAAGTATGTCCGTTTGTCAGTGTGATGACAGTATCGGGATTTTCTGTTACATTTTCAAAATGGTGTTCATTCAGCATAATTTCTTTGCCGTTGAGCTTTGTTAAAATAACCATAATATCAATCCTTATTTCAGGGTATCCCTGCCGCAGCTATACTGCGGCAGGGAACCGCTTTAAATTTAACGCTTAAGGTTTACAAGTTCTTCCAGCATTGTATCGGATACGGTGATAATTCTTGAGTTAGCCTGATAACCTCTCTGTGTGATAATCATATCAGAGAATTCCTGTGCTAAGTCTACGTTTGACATTTCAAGAGCGCCCTGAACAACTTCACCTGAACCGTCAGTGCCGGGAACCTTTACTTCAGCCTCACCGGACGCTAAGGATTCTCTCCAAAGGGAAGTACCAACCTGGTCAAGACCTGTGGGGTTTACGAAAGTAGCAATGTCGATACGGCCGAGAAGGAGAAGTCCATGAACAGCGTGACGTCCGTAAATGATACCGTCAGAGTCGATTGTAACTGTTTCAAGGTCAGCAACTGTCTGTTCTGCTGCTGTACGGCCGTCAGCTAAGTTTACTGTGCTGAGTGCAACCGCAAGGTCAGAGAAGAAGTTATCTGCACCGTTGTCAAGACCAACTCTTGCTGTATTTCCGTCAAGAGCCTCACCGAAGTCGAATGTGCCGATATCGCCGTTGTTTTCCTCAACAGGATTGCCGTCTTCGTCAACTGTGGGATAGGTGTTGGGGATTGTAAGAAGGATATTTCTGTTGGGGTCGCCACTGGCAGCCTCGTCAATAGCCTCCTGAATAGCTGTAGCAAGGTCAAGGTTACCTGCATTTTCAGGAAGAGTGATTGTAAGCACATCGTCCTTCCAATGTGCAGTAACGTTTGTCTGACCGCTGATTGTTCTTAAGTCGATTTCATACTTGTTTGCAAATTCGCCGGGAGTCTGTGCTGTAAACTGGAGAACTAAGGTAGCGTCCTCTGTGTCCTGAACACCCTCAACTGCGTGTGTCTGAAGAGTAAGTGTGTTAGTAGCGGTACGTGCAAGAATTTCGTTCTGAGGCGGGAATACGTCCATATCTACATTGATAGGAAGAACGCCTTCCTCAAGACCAACACCGCCGACTTCAATAGCGTCGTTGAGTGCGGTTTCAAATTCCTGAAGAGCAGCCTCCATAGCAGCCTGAACTTCTTCATCTGTAGAGTTTTCAGTTATGTCAGCAAATGCGTCAGCACCGAAATCCTGAGATAAATCCATGTAAATTGTAAGGTTAGTACCGCTCTTTGTTGCAAAAGGTACGTCAGAGTCAACGATTGTAAAGGAAATGTTACCGTCCTCGCCGAAAGTAGAGGCGGAAAGTGTTACATCATAGCCGTTTACAGTCTTGTCAGCTCTTGCCACGTTGTTTTCAACGGGGGGAACGTAAAGGTTGATACGCTGGGACTGACCTGTTTCAACGTTAGAGGGGTCGCCTGATACACCAAGTACGATATATCCGTTAGGGTCGGTAAGGTTACCGTAGCTGTCAACGGAGAATACACCTGTACGTGTGTAGTATGTGTTACCTGCCTCGTCCATTACCTGGAAAAAGCCCTCGCCCTCGATAGCACAGTCATAAACACTGTCGGAATATGTAAAGCCGGACTGTGTCATAACCTGATTTACTGTACCGAGAGAGGAACCGTAACCTATCTGTGTAGGGTTGGTACCACCTGAGGTTGCGTCACCGGAAGATGCGCCTGACTTTGTTTGATAATAAACATCTTTGAAAGTAACTGTACTTGTCTTAAAACCTGTTGTATTTACGTTTGATACGTTATTACCGATAACGTCCATACGCTGATTGTGTGTTTTCATTCCGGCAACACCGGAGTATAATGATTTCATCATAACGGTATGTCCTTTCCATACCCACTGTCTGCTGCTCGTCAGTCGGTCGGAGCAGCTGAAATCTCTTTGGCGGTGCTATGCACCCCGCAGTCCGATTAAATTATAACAGTGGAATCAATGTTTGTAAAAATATTTCCTTTTAAGTCATCAGCCGAAACTGTTGTAATGACTTTGTTGTTCTTTACGCTCACCACGAACGCTGTACTGTCTACAAGAATAAGACTTTCCTCGCTGCCCTTTTCTGCGGCAATCTCAACGCCTCTGTTAAGTCGTTCCATTTTGTCGTTTTCTTCAACGTCAATCTGTCTGCTTTCAAGTCGTCTTATTGCGTGGGCGGAAAAATCAACCTGACGTTTACGAATCTCGCTGTCGAGTGTCTGAGCAAAGCTGTTTTCCGAATTGCTTTCAGAGGGTCTTATACCTGAGGCGGTGTTACCTGTGGTAATACTTCCTATGGCGTTACGCTGAGCTAAATATTCGCTAATCAGCATAAATAAATCCTTTCATTTACTGAAACAAATCGTAAAGAGCGTCTGTTTCGTCCTCGTCCTTAAGGTCCTCAATGTCTGCGTCTGCGGTTTCTTCAACTGCGGGAATTTCTGCGATTTCTTCAGTTTCGTCGGAATCTGTGCTTGTCGCATTATTCTGCTGTGTTGACTGTAAAACCTGCTGTACAACTTCTTCAATGGAGTAGGAATTGCTTGTTGGCTGAACCTGCTGCTGAATTTCTGAAACGGAAACTACGTCTGTTACATTATAAGCATAGCCGTTAAGCACAACTCTTACAATGCCGTCCTGAATTTCAATAGAAGTAACCTCGCCCTCGTCATAAACAGTTGAACCTGATGCGCTGACTGCCTGTACTACTGCATTTTTACCGATAAGGCTAGATGCAAAAGCACCGTACTGAGCTATCTGTGACTGTCCGCCTGTAACGCCTTCGGCACCTTCTGTACCGTAAACCATTTTAAGAGCGCCTAAAGAGTAGTTCTTGCCGTTGACACGAATCATAACGTCATCACCGAAGGAAACATACTCAACTACACCCTGTACAAGCTCACTGCCGCCGTCGCTGACGCCAACGTACTGACCGATAAGGGTCTTTGCGTAATTGCGTTCCTGCATTTTAAGGTTATCCTGAGTTGCCTGCATAGATGTGAATGTAGCCATCTGAGAGATAAATTCAGTATTTGATGTCGGCTCAAGAGGGTCCTGATTCTGCATTTCGGCAACCAAAAGCTGGTAGAAGGAATCCATAGTAACTATGTCGTTCTTTTCGGTTGTGAACATATCCTTGTACTTCTCGTAATTGTCCTGAATGGTATTAAGTCCGTCAATTGTGGGCATTCATTTTCCTCCTTTCATAAATTATAACTGCTGAAGAATTTCAAGAAAGCTGTTTTCCTCGCCTTCTTCGTTTGGCTGTTCTTCGTCATTTCTGCCGTAGGGGTTTTTGCTGCTGCCGTCGTAATTTTCCTGCATCAGCTGTGCCTCTTCCTGTCCGCTGACAACCTGATAGCGTTCAAGCTCTACACCGTTGTTTCTGAGAGCGGCGCTGATATTCTCGGCTCTGTTCTCCAAAAGCTGACGTGTTGCGTCATTTTCGGCAGTGATATTAACTTCAACTCTGCCTTCGGTGCTGACAAGCTTTACGGTGATTTTACCGAGGCTTTCAGGATTAAGCTCCATTGTAAATTCTGTCTTACCGCCCATAAGAGTTTCGGGCTTGGAAAGAATTTCATCTGCAATCTGCTGTTCAGGGAGTGGAGCGTCAACCTTTACGGTAGGCTCTGCCTTGACAACTTCTGTCTGCTTAGGAGCATTACCTGCGAACAATGCTGCTGCATTCTGTTCGGGGGGAGCAACCTTAACTTCCTTTGTTTCTGTGCCTTCCTCTGTCATGCCAAGAATAGAATTAAGCTCATCTGTGCCGTCCTTATGGTTAAAGGGAAGAACCGTCTTTGTTTCTGTCTGCGCCTGAACGGGCATTTCAGCGGGAGCGGTTTCGGCTGTCTGAGTAAATTCTGCCTTTGTAAGACCTAAATCTTTCTTTGCGGCTGCAAGAATGTCATTAAGGAGCTTTTCGGCATTTTCGGAAGTGATTACTGTTTCCTGAGGCTGAACCTCTGCATTTGCTGTAGGCAGTTGAATTTCAGGAGCCTTTTCGCCTTCTGCAGCATTATTTAAAGCTGTCTGAAGGGGAGCCTGTTGAATTTCAACGGCGGGAGCTGTTACAGAAGATACGTCCGCTGTGCCTTCTTCGACAGAAAGAATAGCGGTAAGTTCAGTGCTGACTGCGGTAACAGTAGTTTCCTTAGATGTGAGTGCAAAAGTGAAATCAGGCGAATTATCGGTTTTACCAACCATAGCTGTCAGTAATTCCATAACAAGATTGATTTCAGGGTCATCTTCGGATTTCTTTGCCATTTTTCTGATGATTTCCATAAGAGCGTCAATTACTGCGTTCATCTTATCTTCATCTTCAATAGAGATACCGGTTGAATCGGTGATAAGCTGAATAACAGTTTCCTTAAATTCAGCGGAAAAGCTCTGAACAGAAATATCGGCTGTAATATCCATTTCCTCTGCTGCAACCTGCACATTCTGAGTTTCAGAATATCCGTTTGTTTCAGCAGGAGCATAGCCTGTTACCTGAGGAGAGGAAGTTCTCACTTCAGTAAGTACATCAGAAAAGCCTGAATCGGAAGTTTTAGTCTGCGGCTGTGACGAAGTGCCGAGCTGAACAGCACTAATCGTCATTTCCATTTTTTATCCTCCTTTCTTCGATATTTGGGCACAAAGGCACAAGGACCCTTATACTCATTATTAATTATACACAAAATAATTCCTGTTGTCAATGAAATTATTGCTTAAATTTCGACGTTTTTGGGTTTTTTGCCGTTTTTTTGTAAAAATTCCACAGATAAAAGGGTTATTTTTTGGAAGGTAATGTTTTTAAATTGTTAAATAACATAGACTATCTACAATATTTTTGTCGGATTGCACAAAAATGGAAATAGTAATTGAAATTCTTCTGTTATTATGATATACTTATAGTGTATTAATTTAGCGTCAAGGAGTGATAAAGTGCTGAAAATACTAATTGTTGACGAGAAGGAAAACGCAGATATTGCTGCAGCTATTCTCAAGGGACGATATGAGGTAATTGCTGCATACGACGATAAGGGATTAAAGGACCGTATGTTGGCTGAAAAGCCTGATGTACTTATGATAACGGGAGATTCTGACCGTATTAATTTTAAAAAGGTGTTAAGTGATATTGTCCGCCGCACACCTGAATTTTCAGGAATGCCTACGGCGGTTATAACTTCAATGCCAACACAGTCTGTAACATCAGCGGCAGGAATCTTAGGCGCTGAAGTTATTGAAAGACCTTACGATTTCTTTGAATTCAGGGACAGGGCAGAGAGATTAGGCGAAAAGCTCAAGCCTCTCAAGGACCGTCTTGATGAAATGACAAAACTACATAAGCGTGAGTATGTTGAAGAGCGCATACAGGAGATTTTTGACAAGAAATCCGGTACGCTGTTTATAATTGACGTATCAAAATACCGCTTTGCCTCACAGCCTGTAAACGAGGCTATTTCCACAAAGGCGGCAGAGGTTGTTTCCGAAGAGGCGGCAATGTTCAACGCTATTTTGGGAATACAGAAGGACAGAAAGCTTATCGGCTATTTGCCCAATGTTACCGCAAGACCGCTGTGTCAAAGCTGGGGTAAGCAGGTTATAAACAAAATTCTTCAGAATCTTGCCGACGAAAAGGTGTATGTCTGCATAGGTTATGCTTGTAATGACGAAAAATCCCCTACCTATGAGGATTTGCATCAGCTTTGTGACCGTGCCCTCAATCTTGCACGTGAACGCGGCAGCAACACATCGGCATACTATTAAAATATAAAATACTACATAAAGGACGATTACTATGACAAATACAGTTCTGCTGGTAAGTGAACTTTTACAGGACCTGAACCGAATGAAAAACTGGTTTCCGCAGGGGTACAGAATAAAGGGCGTCAGCTCATTTACTGCTGTTCCTACTGCGCTGCGCAGTGAGTTACCCGAAATTGTGGTGGTGAGAATAAGAGGGCTTGAGGACTTTTTCCACACTTATGAGCTGCTCCGTTCTTCGGTGAACAACTCAAAAACTCCCCTAGTAGCAATTGCGGATATTCCCGTACAGACAGCACTTGCGCATAATGTAAAGCTGGAAAATACAAGAATTTTAGGCAGCTCCGTTACCGATGAGAATATGGTGAAGATTATTGCGGAGATATTAGGGGTAGAGGAATAATTTTTTGATAACAGACTAAAGTTTTTAATAATTTTGACGATATAATTATTAGCATCATTATAAATAAGGAGGATATGTTATGAATATGATGAAAAAAACTACAGTTGGTTTTCTAACCACAGCAATGCTCTTGTCGACTCCTGCGATAGATGCATTTCAGTTCAAGGCTGAGGCGGCTGCAGGTTTAACTGTTACAGGCGGCGATGCAAACAATCATTTTGAAGATAATCGCTCCGAAACAGGCAATGGTTTTCTTAAATACGTTGTAGACGGAGAAAATATTGCAACAGGTGTTGTTTTAAACACTGTAACATTTGAGTTTGCATCAGCTATGAATGTCGGCCTGGAAATTCAGGTATATTCAAACGGTGAGTATCACGATATGACAGCTATAGATGTCAGCAACAGCACCAATTATTGCTATGATTTTTGGCTCGGCGGTGAATATCGTGCAAGAATCGTAAATGATGGCACTCCTTCTGATTATGTGGAGTTTTCTGTTGAAGTTCCTGATACCGATGGTGACGGAGAACCTGAATTTAACAGAGATTCAGACTTCATTACTTATCTTGAGCAGCAGATTTTGGCCGGAAAAACTGAAATTGATGTCAGCGGCTATAATATTCCCTGTGAAGACCTGGTTGACGGTGAATGGAAATGGAATACTTGGAATGAGCTTTACAGAATAAGAGACTGGAACGGTATTATCGGTTGTGTGCAGTTTTCTTATGACCATTCTGCAGACACAGTTGATACTATTACAATTTCTGATTACAATGTAGCCGATACAGTTGAAAAGGAAATTGAGTTTGAGGCTTACCTTTACTATGTACAGGATTTAGTTGACAAGCTCCTTCCCGATGATGAATATTACACTGATATTGAAAAGGCAACTATTCTCAGTAACTATTTCTGTGAATATATCGGTGATATTTACGCTGACGGCGGCGAGTCCTATAACTCTCTTTGGCGTAAGGACGCACTCTGCGACGGCTGTGCAAAGGGCTTTGGTCTTCTTTGTCAGTTAGCAGGTCTTAACCACATAAAGGGTGGTTCAGGTGTCTCCTCTCACGCTTGGGGCATTGTTCAGGTTAACGGCTCATGGTACCACGTTGACGCTCTTTGGAGTATCAACAATTACTCTGCATATTTCCTCAGAACAGACGAGGAAATGATTAAGGACCATAACGGCGAGTTTACAAACTATGGCGAGGATGTTATCTACTGGGCACACACAGACACAGAAGGCTTCCCGTCTTGTATTGATACAGGTTATCAGGGCGACAATTTTATCTTCCGTCAGGCAACAAGTCAGATTTATTATGACAGAGATGATGAAAAATGGTATTATTACGTTGAAGATTACGACAAAGGCGAATATGCTATTTACTGGACGGACAGTGTTGTTGCAAATTATCCTAACCTTATTAAAACTGTAACTGACCTTAATGACTTCTTCGAATACATTGACGAACCCGATATGTATTTATACACTTCTGATGATGAAGTTCTGTCCGGCGACAAGCTTTATGTATCTGCAGGTGCGCCTTATTATACAAACGCAGGTGATACAAAGCAGACAAAGTATAAGGGCATGGACGTCCGTGCGTCTTTTGAAGGAACAGGTATCGTCAGTGATTACAAATACGAAATTTACGATGCAGACGGCACACTTTTAAATACCGTTCAGGGCGCTATGTACACCGTAACACCTATCGTTATGAACGGTGTTGGCAAATATACAATCAAGGCTATCTGCGAGGGTGAAAACGGCAAGAGTTCCTCTATCAGCAAGACAGTCAACGTTATCAGCGATTGCGAAGTTAAGGATACTTTTGAAATTTGGGCAAACGGCGGCAAGGTAAAGCAGGAGGACGGCTCCGCTGTTGATTATAAAACAACAACAATTACTACTGACCTTACTGCGACAAACTGGACTAACGCATCAGGCAAGGAAACTGTAGGTAAAATCCTTTGGACAGCAAGAGATGCTGCGTCTTCTCCTAAGTTCAACACAACAACCCACGCACTTACAACAAAATCCGATTCTAACGTTGTTACCGTTGCTAACGGTAAGGTTACTGCAAAGGCTCCCGGCGTTGCTTATGTTTTTGCAAGTGATTCAGGAACAATGCAGAGTGAAATGTATAAAATCGTAGTAAAGAATGCTCCTACAGCAATCTATTGCTACGAAAATGAAAACTCATACGAAGAACGCAACCTCAAGGGCACATCAAAAAATGTAAATCTCCAGGCAGGTAATGAAAACGCTACATCTATCTGGATTTATCCTTATGCTAAAACAGGCGAGGTTTCCGATGATTGTACCTACACTGTAACTGTTAAGCAGACAGGTGAGTGCGTTTCTGTTAAGGATATCGAGGATAACAACGAGGGCGATTTATTCTTAACCATTTCCGGTAAGGATATTGCGAAAGCCGGAGCAGCAACAAAGGTTACAGTAACAGTAACTTGTGACCAAAGCGGTAAGAAAGGTACCTTCACAGCAACAGTTTTTTCTCCTGTTGGAAGTATTAAGACGGCTGCTAAGGGAACAGTTGCAGTTGGTAAGCTCCCCGCAAAGCTTTATTTACAGCCTGAAACAGGTTCAACAAGCGGAAAATTCTCCGAAAAACTTCAGGTTTGCGTATCAGCCGAAGAGCCTCAGATTTCCGAAGACGGCAAGAAGTTTGTTTATACAAAGAGCAAGGACGTAACAGCATCTTTAGATAAGAATTATGCTTATGTGGCATTATCAACCAAGAAGGCTATTGCTGAAGAGCTTGGTGTTTATGCACTTCTTACCGACCCCGCAACAAAGCAGCTTAATATCATAAAGTTAGCCGCAATCGACACAGACGGCAAAATCACTCCCGAAGATGAATTTGAGCGTGAAGTTCCTGAAAATGAAATTGTACCCGCTCCCGAATTTGAAGAAGATGAAGTGGTAATCTGGGCAAACGGTGCAAAGATAAAGCAGACAGACGGTTCATACATTGATTACAAAAATGCAACAGTAACTCCTGAAATTGAGGCAACAAGCTGGACAAATACAGCAGGTAAGACAACAGCAGGTAAGCTTGTATGGACAGCAATGCTGACAGAAGAGGGTCCCGAAATCGACACAGATAAGCATACTGTATTTACAAAGTCCGATAAGACAGTTGCTACAGCTGCAAAGAATAAGATTACCGCAGTATCAGGCGGTGCAGACGGCGAGGCTGAGGGCTATGTTTATGTGACCGACACAGGCTCGTTTGAAAGCATCGGTTACAAGGTAACAGTTAAGAATGCGCCCACAAATATTTACTTATTCGCTGACGCAGAAGAAACAGATACCAAGAAGGCTGTAAAGACAATCACAGCAACTGCAGGTGGTGAGGCAGAAGTAATTTATCTCATACCTTATGCAAAGCAGGGCAAGGTAAGTGATGACGCAACCTACAGCGTTGACATCAAGCAGACAGGCGAGTGTCTTGAGGCAAGTGAGATAAAGACAGACGAAAACGGCCGTCTTTATGTAGAACTGACAGCCCTTGATATTGCCAAGTCAGGAGCAGCAACAAAGGTTACAGTAAACATTATTTGTAACGAAAGCAACAAAAAGGCAGCACTGACAGTAAATATTGTTTCTCCCATAACAAAGGTAACAGGCGAAGTTGAAGGTAAGCTTGACAAGGTTGGCGCAACAGCAGCCCTTACACTTGATTACGAAACAGGTAGCGAAAGCGGACTTGTATCAGATGCAATTCAGTTAGCAGTCAGCGCAGATGACCCTGTAGTTGACGCTACAGGCAAGACAGTAACCTTCACAAAGAGTACAGAAGTAACAGCGACAATGGGCAAAACGGAGCCGGTTGTTACTCTCAAGGCCGCAAAGGCAGTGACAACAGAAGTGAATGTATACATGATTCTCACTGACGCAGCTGCAAAGACAAAGAGCTTTGTAAAGATTGCGACAATTTCTGCTGACGGTACAGTGGAAATGGTTTAATCTATTATTTCCAACCCCCGTTATGGGGGTTGGTTAATATCACAGAAAGGAAGGGTAGATTTATGAAAAATAAATCAATAAAAGCGAGATTTTTATCCGTTTTATTTATTTCTTCTTTATTAGCAGGAAATATGGCAACCGTAGCTTCTGCTGAAAGCAACAAATCTGCTGTTATCAACAGCGTTGTTGCTGATGATTTAGGCGAATATCCGACTGACGAAGAGCTGCTTATGGGCTATTTTGAGCAGGAGCTTTATTCTGAGGCTATTGAATCAGGGGAAACCTATTTGTTCGATAATTTTGTATCGGTAAGCGAACCTGTTATGATGGCGGCACTTGCTCCTGATTCACTTAATGCAGGTGAACTTGCATTATATAATGCAGCTTGTGCATCTATAGAAAAGATTGCGGCAGGTACGTTAGCTGACACAAATGTAGTGGTTGACTCGGTTAATTTTACTTATGACGAACTTGGTCTTACCTCTTCTGCTACCACAACAAAAATTGAAACTGCTATAAACAGCGTGTTCAGAAAGGTTTACAAATACCTGCTTATTGATTACCCCTATGAGCTTTACTGGCACGACAAGACAGTAGGTGCATCAGGTGGTTTCTCCTACACCTATGACAGCAACGGTGTAAATGTAGATAGCTTTACATTTAAATTTACAGTTGCAGTTGACTATCAGGGCGCAGACCAGTACACTGTTGATAAAACCAAGACAAGCGCAGCAAGTACCGCTGCCGCAAACGCAAAGGATATTGTTGATGAAAACAAGGCACTTGGTGACGTTGAAAAGCTGACAGCTTATAAAGATGCAATCCATGAGCTTGTTACTTATAACACGGCGGCTGCTGACTCTTCTCCTTCTGTTTTGGGTATGAACCCTTGGCAGCTTATTTACGTATTTGACGGCGACCCTGAAACAAACGTTGTTTGTGAGGGTTATTCAAAGGCATTCCAGCACCTATGCAACCTTTCTACCTTTGAAAGAAATATAGATTGCTACAACGTCAGCGGCACAATGTCCGGCGGTCCTCACATGTGGAACACCGTTACAATCGGCAAGAGGAACTATCTTGTAGATGTTACCAACACTGATGACGGCTCTATCGGTGCCCCTGACCTGTTGTTCTTAAAAGGCGTTGCAGGTTCCTATTCCTCAGGCTATACAGTAACAATCGGCTCTGAAAATATTGTTTATAAGTACGATTCTGACAGCGTTGATTATTACGGTGAAAGCTTACTTACTCTCTCTGATAAGGACTATTCTCCTGATTTAGCTGAAGAGGACGTTGAGCTTGTAGATGATAATTTTGTAATCTGGGCAAACGGTGCAAAGGTAAAGCAGACAGACGGCAGCGTTATTGACTATAAGAGTGTTACTCTTGAAACTGACCTTACTGCTACAAGCTGGAAAAATGCAGCAGGTAAATCTGTTGCAGGTAAGGTAGCGTGGACAACACGCCTTGCTCCCGATGAACCGATTTTCGATACATTAAAGCATACTATTATCACAAAGTCCAACACAACTATTGCTGCTGCAAGTGCAAAGGGTGTTGTTACTCCCAAAACAGGCGGTGAAACAGGTGAAAGCGTTGTATATGTTTTCGCAAGTGACACAGGCTCTATGGAAAGTCAGGGCTTTAAAGTAACTGTAAAGAATGCTCCTTCTGCAATTTATCTCTTTGACGACGCAGAAGAAACCAACGTCAAGGCGGTAACAAAGAACATTACCGTTGAGGCAGGTGGCGACAGCAAGAGAATTTACATTACTCCCTACGCAAAGCAGGGTAAGGTACACGCTGACTGCACATACACTGCAACAGCAAAGCAGACAGGCGAGTGCGTAATTCTCAGCGAGGTAAAGAAGGACAGCGACGGTAAATTATACGTTGACATTACAGGTAATGATATTGCAAAGCTTGGCGCGGCAACAAAGGTTACAGTAACAGTAGCTTGTGACCAAAGCGGCAAGAAGGCAAATTTAGCTGTAAATGTTGTTTCTCCTGCTGAAAGCATTAAAAGTGCGGCAAATAAGGCAGTAGAGGCAGGAAAACTCCCTGCAAAGCTTTATTTACAGGTTGAAACAGGTTCTGAAAGCGGAAAATTCTCCGATAAACTTCAGGTTTGTGTTTCTGCGGCTGAACCAACAGTTGCGGCTGAAGGAAAGAAGGCTGTTTTTGTAAAGAGCCTTGATGTAACAGCAGCACTTGACAAGTCAGGCGAATATATCACATTGACAACCAAGAATGGTGTAACAGCTGAGTTAGGTGTATACGCAATACTCACTGACCCTGTAACAAAGCTTGTAACAGTGGAAAAGATTGCCGCAATCGACACAGACGGCAAAATCACTCCCGAAGATGAATTTGAGCGTGAAGTTCCTGAAAGTGAAATTGTACCCGCTCCCGAATTTGAAGAAGATGAAGTGGTAATCTGGGCAAACGGTGCAAAGATAAAGCAGACAGACGGTTCATACATTGATTACAA
>JAZUOE010000028.1:0-12973 GCA_045604505.1 Ruminiclostridium sp.
AAAAGAAAAGGAACAAAAAGAAATGGAAAATGAAGAATTGTTTTGTTTCATGGACGAAAGCGACAGGCCATTTGAACCCCATGAACGTGAAATGACTATTGATGACCATATTGCAATAGTAAGAGTTGCTAAAGAAACGGGCTTATTTAATAAATTTAAACCTGATAGCGACCTTAAAAGATTAGGTGAGCTTATGGAAATGTCAGAGGCACCTTTCGATTTTCATAACCATTCATTTCAGTCACCTGACGGCGAAAACAGTGTAGAAGATATGATTCGCCGTGCAATCAAGCTGGGTATGAAACACTACACTATAACTGACCACCTGGAAATTAATAAATTTTATGATGAAGAGTTTTTGTACGAAGAACCTGTGCGACAGTCATCTGTACTGTTACCTGTTCTCAAGGAAAAATACAAGGATAAAATAAGCGTACAGTATGGTGTTGAATTAGGTCAGCCTCTCCATGATATGGAACTGACAAATCGTATGCTTAGCAGCTATGATTATGATTTTATAATCGGTTCATGCCACATGGTAAGAGGATATGATGACTTTTACTTTCTTGACTACAATGAAATTGACCCAAACTTTCTTTTAAAATTATACTTTGAAGAACTGCTTGAAATGGCAGAATGGGGAAAATTTGACTCTTTAGGACATCTTACATATCCACTGAGATATATAGTCGGCGACAAGAAAATACCTGTAGATATGAAACCTTATGATGCTATAATTGATGAAATATTCCGCACCCTTATAAAAAATGATAAAGGAATAGAAATAAACACTTCCGGTCTTCGGCAGAATATAGGTATTCCGCTACCGTCATATAACTATGTAAAACGCTTTTATGATTTAGGTGGACGTATACTCACTATAGGCTCTGACGCACACTGCTGCAACGACTTGGGAAAAGGTATTCTTGTCGGTATTGAAATAGCAAAACAGGCAGGATTTAAGGAAGTGGCTTGTTTCAAATCACGAAAACCCGAATTTATTAAAATTTAATGAAAGGAATAAATCACTATGAAAAAATTAGTAAAATTATTAAGAGAAAACGCCCGTCTTTCAAATGAAGAACTTGCTGTTATGCTCGGAATAACAGCAGATGAGGTAGCTGAAAAGATTTCTCAGCGTGAAAAGGACGGTACAATCATAGGCTACTCTGCTATAATAAATGAAGAAGAATTTGATACAAATTGCGTAACTGCATTCATTGAACTTAAGGTTTCTCCTCAGGTAAAGTGCGGATATGATGATATTGCCGCTATGATTGCTCAACACCCTGAGGTTGACAGTGTATATCTTATGAGTGGTGCATTTGACCTTTCTGTAACAGTCAGAGGAACAAATCTCAGAGAGGTTGCACTTTTCGTATCTGACAGATTAGCACCCATAGATGGTGTCCTTTCAACAACAACTCACTTTATTTTACGCCGCTATAAAGAAAAAGGCGTACATTTTGCAAACAGCTGTGCAGACGAAAGGAGTCTTATCTCACCGTGATGAATTACGAAAAAATTTTATCAGACAGAGTTCAAAATATAAAGTTTTCGGGAATACGTAAATTCTTTGATATTGCCGCTACAATGGATAATATCATAAGTCTTTCAGTAGGTGAGCCTGATTTTAAGACTCCGTTCCCTGTTCGCCGTACTGCTATAAGAACTCTTGAAAAAGGCAAAACAACATATACATCAAATTCAGGTCTTGAAGATTTACGTTTAGCAATAAACGACTATCTTACTGAAAAAATCCACTGTTCATACGACCCGAAACATGAAATAATTGTTACCGTTGGCGGTTCTGAGGCTATTGATGCCGCAATACGCGCCCTTGTAAACTACGGCGATGAAGTTCTTGTGCCTGAGCCTTCTTTTGTTTGCTATTCTCCTATGGTTGAACTTACAGGCGGAAAGGCTGTTCCAATCAAAACTAGGGTTGAAGATAAATTCAAGCTGACTGCTGAACAGTTACTTGAAAAAATTACCCCTAAAACAAAGGCTCTTATTCTCCCCTTTCCAAATAACCCTACAGGTGCAGTAATGCGCCGTGAGGACTTAGAAAAAATTGCTGCTGTTCTTCGTGATAAAGATATAATAGTAATATCTGATGAAATTTACTCAGAACTTACTTATGGCGGTACCCCTCACGTTTCTATTGCTGAAATAGAGGGTATGAAGGAAAGAACCATTGTTATCAACGGTTTTTCAAAAGCATTTGCAATGACAGGTTGGCGACTTGGATTTGCAGCAGGACCTGAACCTATTCTTACACAGATGCTGAAAATTCATCAGTACGCTATTATGTGTTCGCCCACCGTTAGCCAATATGCAGCAGTTACTGCACTCCGTGATTGCAGAAATGAAGTGGAGCAAATGGTTGCTGAATACGATATGAGAAGAAAACTTATTGTAAAAGGCTTTAATGAAATGGGACTTGAGTGTTTTGAACCTGAAGGAGCATTCTATGTATTCCCCTGCATCAAATCCACAGGAATGACCTCACAGGAATTTTGTCAGGAACTTATTTATAAAAAACACGTTGCTGTAGTACCCGGTGACGCATTCGGCGACAGCGGTGAAGGTTATATAAGAGTCAGCTACGCATATTCAATTAACCATATAAATACAGCATTAAAGCGTATAAAGGAATTCCTCAATGAAATCAGAAATTAAAGCTTATGCAAAAATAAATCTGTTCCTCGATATTACAGGACGTCTTGAAAATGGCTATCATACTCTTAATACCGTAATGCAGCAGATTAATCTCTACGATGTTGTTACTGTGGAACTTTCTGACGGAGAGGGAATATTTATTGAATGCAGCAATCCATTAGTTCCCTGCAACGAAAAAAATATTGTATATAAGGCTATAAGCGCCTTTATGGAAAATTCAGATAAAAAAGCAAAAGTCAATATCAATATCCAAAAAAATATCCCTCTTGAGGCAGGTTTAGGTGGTTCAAGTACAGATGGAGCTGCCGTACTCAACGCTTTAAATAATCTTTACGGAAATATATTTACAAATGCTGAACTTTGTGCTATGGGTAAAAAGCTGGGTGCAGATGTTCCGTTTTGCATAAACGGCGGCACAGCAATTTGCAAAGGCATAGGTGAAGTAATTACACCTATAAACTGCAGCAAGGACTATGTAATTGCTGTTGTAAAGCCCGATTTTTCCTGCAGCACACCTGTTGCCTTCAAAGCATACGACGAAAATCCTATTCCTATAAATCCTGATTTTGACTCTTTTATCAACAACCTCACTAACCGTTCAGGATTATGGGCATCGGATATGTATAATATTTTTGAAAAGCTTTATAAAAACCCAAAAATTGAGGAAATAACTTCCTCAATGATAAAAAAGGGGGCAAAAGGTTCAATCCTTACAGGCAGCGGAAGTGCTGTATTTGGCATTTTCAGTGATGTAAAAACTGCAGAAAATGCACTCCAAAACATTAATGCACCATTTAAATTTATAACAAATGCAATTTAGCACTTGAAATTTATTTTAAAATAGTGTATAATATATAGCAATTGTTTAATTGCTTTCACAAATTGATTGTCAAGGTACAATCTATTCGAATGGAAAGGAATAGCATAATTATGGTTGTTATCAAAAATCATCTCGGAAAAATCCGTTACACTAAGGCCTTTTTCTATTCACTTATCAATTCAGCAGTAACTTCTTGTTTCGGTGTTGCCGGACTTACTCCCGGCAGCAAGTCTGAAGAAATTTTAAGCAGTCTGCCATTGATAAAAAAAATGTATTCAGAAGGATTAGGAATTAATATTCGTATTTCACAGAATAAAATCCGAATTATCCTTCATATAGCCATTGTTTACGGAACAAATACAACTGCGCTTGTACAGAATATTCAGGAAAAGCTCAGCTTTGTTATCAATGAGCAAACAGGATTAACTGTTGAAGATGTTAATGTTTTCATAGATGACCTTGTAAACTGATTTAGTAAATTATTATTCTATAAAGGATGTGTATTTTTTGGAAATAAGCGGTAAGCTCCTTAGAGATAGTATTATCTCAGGTGCAAACAACATTGCTAATAACAAGAATGAGGTAGACGAATTAAACGTTTTCCCTGTTCCCGATGGTGACACCGGTACAAATATGTCAATGACAATCAGAAATGCGGTGCCTGAACTCAAGAAAATGAATGATGACGTTGCTGTAAGTGCAGTAGCTGACGCTGTTGCAACTGCAATGCTCAGAGGTGCAAGAGGTAACTCCGGTGTTATCCTTTCCCTTCTTTTCAGAGGAATTTCAAAAGGATTCAAGGGTAAAGTTACAGCCAATGGTAAGGACTTAGCTGACGCTCTCGGTTTAGGTGTAAAGGCAGCATATAAATCTGTTATGAAACCTACTGAAGGTACTGTACTTACAGTTTCAAGAGAGGCGGCTGACGCTGCAGCAGCAAAGGCAGAAGAAACTGACGATTTCCTTGTAATACTCGATACCATTATTGAGGCCGGTGAAGTTTCACTTGCAAATACTCCTGAACTTTTACCTGCACTGAAAAAAGCAGGTGTTGTTGACGCAGGTGGTATGGGATTCCTCACAATACTGAAGGGAATGCAGAGCGTAATAAGCGGCAATGGTATGATTCAGGCTATTGAAAGCGGAAATAAGAAAAATACTGTTGTCAGCTCTAATGCAGCAGGTGCTTTTGACACAGATATTGAATTTACTTATTGTACAGAGTATATTGTAAATAAAAAGGAAGGCTGCGGCGATTCTATGAAACTCCGCGCTTACCTCGAAACTATCGGCGACAGTGTTGTTGTAGTTGATGATGACAATATTATCAAGGTTCATGTTCATACAGAACATCCCGGTAACGCTATCGAAAAAGGTATTACATTCGGCACACTTACCAATCTTAAGATTGAAAATATGAAGGAACAGCACAAAAATCAGGCTGAAAAGGTAGAGTCTGTGAAGAAGAGCAAACTCCCCCCTGTTAAGCCTGAAAAGGATTTTGGTTTTGTTTCTGTTGCAAACGGTGCCGGTCTAGAGGCTTTATTCCGTGATTTGGGCGTTGACAGTATTGTTCGTGGTGGTCAGACTTCTAACCCCTCAACTGAAGATATTCTTGAGGCAATCCACGCAACACCTGCTCATACTGTATTTGTTCTTCCGAACAACAAGAATATCATTATGGCAGCTGAACAGACTGTAAAACTTGCTGACAGAAAGGTAATTGTTCTACAGACTCGTTCAATTCCACAGGGTATATCTGCTATGTTAGCCTTTGACCCTTCTGCTGATGCAAATGCTAACAGCATTGCTATGACAGAGGCATTTGACAGAGTTGGCTCAGGACAGATTACTTTTGCTGTACGTGACAGTGAAGTTGATGATAAGAAAATCAAGCAGGGTGACATTCTTGGTATGGAAAACGGTAAGCTTACCGTTGTTGACCGTGACTTGACAAAGGTACTGTACAAAGTAACCAAGCATCTTATAAACAACAGCACAAGCTATATTACAATCATGTATGGTATGGACGTTAGTGATGAAAACGCTGAGACAGCGGTTTCATACCTGAAATCCAAAATCAGCAACGATATTGAAATCGCACTTGTAAACGGCGGACAGCCTGTCTACTATTATCTGGTTTCAGTTGAATAAAATAATCCGCCGTGTTAGAATATAAAGCACGGCGGTTTTGATATTTATATATCGAAGGGAGCAAAATTGATGAATCTGAATGACGATTTGACATATCTTAAGGGTGTTGGTGAAAAAAGAGCAAAGTTATTTTCCAAGCTTGGAATTAATAATATCGGAGAACTCATTAACCATTTTCCCCGCGACTATGTTGATTTTACTTCCCCTACCCCTATATCTCAGCTTGAAATTGATGAAACAGCGGTATTTCGCGGAGTTGTTACCAAAAAATTAAAGCCGTATTTCAGCACTCGCTATTCAATTTTTAAGCTTATAGTTTCTGACGGCACAGGTGATATTCTTATAACCCTTTTTAATAGTCAATACTCTTTTGATAAATTAATACAAGGTGAAGAATACATTTTTCACGGAAAAATAAAAGGTACAATAATTGCCCCTGAATGTCAATCCCCTGTTTTCATAAAATCAAACGAAAATAATCAGCTAGTGCCAAAATATAATCTGACAAGCGGACTTACAGCAAACATTGTGTCAACTTGCATAAAAAATGCACTTTCAGTCTGTAAAACAGAAGATATGCTTTCTGAAAAAATCAGAACTGATTATTGCCTTATGGAATACAGCAAGGCTCTTACAGGAATCCACTTCCCACAAAACTCCGATGAACTTATTGACGCTAGACGCCGATTAGCATTTGAAGAATTACTGACCCTGCAGTTAGGTCTTAAAATGTTTAAAAATAAAAATCGTTCCACTACCTCAATTGTAATGGAAACAATGGACATACAAGACTTTTTTGATAATCTGCCCTTTACACCTACAAATGCGCAAATGCGCTCTGTTAATGAATGTATAGAGGATTTGCAACGTGAAACTCCTATGAACAGATTATTGCAAGGTGACGTCGGCAGCGGTAAAACTCTTGTTGCAGCGGCAGTGTGTTATTTTGCAGCAAAAAATGGTTATCAATCCGCTTTAATGGCACCAACAGAAATATTAGCAAGACAACATTTCAATACATTAAAAGACTTTCTTGAACCTTTAGGTATAAATGTTGTTCTTCTTACAGGAAGTACAAAAAAATCTGCTGTTTATAAGGAACTTGAAAGCGGAGATGCCGATATAGCGGTCGGAACACAAGCACTTATACAAAAAAATGTAAAATTCAGAGATTTAGGTCTTGTAATTACTGATGAGCAGCACCGTTTCGGAGTTGAGCAACGCGCTCTTCTTTCAGGAAAAGGCATGAAACCTCACACCCTTGTAATGTCTGCTACTCCTATTCCCCGCACACTAGCAATGATTATCTATGGAGATTTAGATATTTCCGTTCTTGACGAAATGCCCAAAGGACGTATTCCGATAAAAACATACGGAGTAGACACAAGCTTTCGTCAACGAATTTACAATTTCATACGTAAGTATGTAGCAAACGGATTTCAGGCATATATTGTATGTCCGCGTATTGATGAAGGTGTCAGTGAAACAGTAAGTGCAGTAAAATACTTTGAAACCCTGAAATCAGAATATTTTCCTGATATTCCCTTAGGACTTCTTCACGGAAAAATGAAACAGGCAGAAAAAGATGAGGTTATGGGAAAATTCAAGGAAAATGAGATTAAGGTTCTTATTTCCACCACTGTTATTGAAGTTGGTATTGACGTTCCGAATGCAGTTGTAATGGTTATTGAAAATGCAGAACAATTCGGACTTTCTCAATTACACCAATTAAGAGGACGTGTAGGAAGAGGCTCTGAACAATCCCACTGTATCCTTATCACCGACAACAAGAGCGAATATACAAAATCAAGAATGGATATAATGGTGCAAACCTCTGATGGATTTGAAATTGCAAACGAAGATTTAAGATTAAGAGGACCCGGTGATTTCTTTGGTTCAAGACAGCACGGCTTACCGGAGCTTAAAATCGCAGATATGTCATCTGACATTGATATTTTGCAGGAAACGAGAATATTGTCAGAGAAAATCCTAAATACTGACCCGCATTTGGAAAAAGATGAAAATGCAGGACTCAGAAAACTTGTTATTAATTTGTTCAATAGGAATGAAACATAACATAATGCCCTCAGGAGAGCGTTTCCTGAGGGCATTAGCTTTACCATATTTCTTTATATTTTTTTCTGTACTCCCCCGCCGTCATTCCCATTCTTGACTTAAACTGTCTGATAAAATGGACATCATTTTCATAACCACATAGCTCCGCTATACGATTAACAGGCATAAATGTATTTTTAAGATAATATTTCGCCATATCAAGTCTTGCAGTCAGCACATCTTCATAACAACTGACACCAAACTCATTTTTATACAGTGCCTGAAAATGTGAAGGACTAAGGGAAACCATTGCAGCAAATTCAGAAATAGAGCGACACTTCGCAGGATTGCGATAAATCTCTGCTCTGAGGGCTCTCAATTCCTCATAATGTGCAGAATTATGATGGTCATTTGTATTTCCGCCGATTTTTGCCATTATAAGTTGCAGTAAAAGTTCAATACATTCCGACTTATTGCCGCTTTCGGAAACCGATTCAAGATTAAGCTGCAACATCAATGACTCAACAGAAGATATATCAGTTATATCAATAATCGTATCAAAAGGCAGTCCTATACGTTCAAAAAAAGATTTGTTATCCTCTATATCGAAATGAATCCAATGATTTATAAACTCATCACCTATTGCACTATAATACTGCGGATAATTCTGTGAGTAAAGGATTGCAGAATTTGGTTGTACAATCGTGTAATCATCGCCTATTCTCACCTTTGCAGAGGTTTTAAATATAACAAGAAGATTATCACCCGAACCGTTAATGCGTTCAATGGAAAAATCCTTGCTGTGATGATAGTCTATACCTAATGCGTGTAATTTCAATTAAAAAATCATTCCCTTTAAATCGTATTATATATCAGTTATAAAAATATTATATATCATTGAATTAATTTCGTCAAGGTGTAAAATTATATTAAACCCAATTACAACCCGAAAGGACGAATTTTATGAAAAATCTTAAAATGGTTATTAACCCCTTACACAAGAAAAGTCATATCAACAAAGAAATTTACGGTCATTTTGCAGAGCATTTAGGCAGATGCGTTTATAACGGTATCTACGTTGGCGAAAACTCATCTATTCCTAACACTGACGGTATCAGAAATGATGTAATCGAGGCATTCAAAAATATTGGTGTGCCTGTTCTTCGTTGGCCCGGTGGTTGTTTTGCTGATACATACCACTGGAAAGATGGTATCGGTGATAAAGCATTAAGAAAAAAGATGATAAACGTTCACTGGGGCGGTGTTACAGAAGATAACAGCTTTGGTACACATGAGTTTATGCGCCTTTGTGAGCTTGTTGGCTGTGAACCATATATTGCCGGAAATCTCGGCAGCGGTTCTGTGCAGGAAATGGCTGAATGGATTGAATATATGACTTCTGATGATATATCTCCTATGTCCGATTTACGTAAACAAAACGGACAGGAAAAGGCTTGGAAACTTAAATATTTCGGAATAGGCAACGAAAACTGGGGCTGTGGCGGAAATATGACACCTGAATATTATTCAGACGAATATCGCCGTTATCAGAGTTATTGCCGTGATTATAGCGGAAATAAGTTGTTTAAGGTTGCTTGTGGACCTAATGCCTTTGATTATAACTGGACAGAGGTTATAATGAAAAAAATCGGTAACTGGAATATGAAAGGTATTTCCCTTCATTTCTATACCGTTCCATACGCAAACTGGGAACATAAAGGCAGCGCTACTGTATTTACTGATGATGATTACTACGCAACAATTAGTGAAACAATGCGTATGGAAGAACTTCTTACACGCCACACTGAAATAATGAACCGCTATGACCCTGAAAATAAAGTTGGTCTTATCGTAGACGAATGGGGCTGTTGGTTCGATGTAGAAGAAGGTACAAATCCTGGTTTCCTTTATCAGCAGAATACAATGCGTGACGCTATTGTTGCCGCTATAAACCTTAACTTATTCAATCAGCATTCTGACCGTGTAATTATGGCAAATCTTGCTCAAATTGTAAATGTACTGCAGTCTGTAATTCTTACAGAGGGTGAAGAAATGGTTCTTACCCCCACATATCATGTACTTGACCTTTATCGTCCTCATCAGGACAGCACACTTCAGTATAGCTATATTGACTACGAAAAGGTTGAAAAATATAACTACAATACAATTTCACAATCTGTTTCTGTTGATAAGGATAATAAAATTCATATCACCCTTTCAAACTGCTCTCTTACCGAAGAATATGAAATTGACTGTAATATTGTAGATACAGCGGTTAAGAGTGCAACAGCACGTATTATTACAGGTGATGCGCATGACTTCAACGACTTTGGAACAGATGCAAAGGTTAAACCTGCAGATTACAGCGTAAATATTGAAAACGGTAGATTATCCGTTAAGGTTCCGCCCTGCTCTGTTATTGCTATTGAGGTTATTTCTGAATGAAACCCTTTTGCAAAAGATGTCTTTTATCCGAAATAAGTGATGAAGATACTAAAAAAACAATTGATGAGCTGATTATGACAATGCCTGAAGATAAAAAAGCTGACGATACATTGTATCGTCAGCGATTATCTATATGCAAAGAATGCGATGAGCTTATAAATGGAATGTGCAGTAAATGCGGGTGCTATGTAGAACTGAGAGCATTGCAGAAAATACGTCACTGCCCACACGAAAACAGGAAATGGTGATTTTTAATTTCATTCTCCTTTCCCATTCTTCAATCAGTTTGGGCTGTATAAGAGGATATGTCAACTCTGTTGGCACATCATCAACTTTATCATAAAATTTAACTTCCATTTTTCACCTTATATTTAAGCCTCCGTACAAAATGCACGGAGGCTGTATTATTTTAAAGAGTAACCTTTTCAATCTTCCAGATTTCCTTTGCGTAATCTGAAATTGTTCTGTCAGAACTGAACTTACCTGAACAAGCCATGTTCATCCAGCACTTCTTAGCAAATGCAAACTTATCCTTATAATCCTTGTTAAGCTTAAGCTTAGCCTCAACATAGCTTTCAAGGTCGCCAATAAGATGATAATTATCAGGTCTGTGCCAACTTGCACCGTCCATGAGTGAGAAGTAAAGCTCACGGAATACGCCTGTACCACCGTCACTAACTGTACCGTCAATAAGTGTTCTTACTACTCTGCCTATCTTTTCGTTTTTCTGAACAAGGTAACGAGGGTCATATATCTTCATTATCTCTTCCAGGTCTTCTACAGTTGCGCCGAAGATGTAGTTATTTTCTTTACCTGCCTCTTGTACAATTTCAACATTTGCACCGTCAAGTGTACCAAGTGTAACTGTACCGTTAAGCATAAACTTCATATTACCTGTACCACTTGCCTCTGTACCTGCTGTAGAAATCTGTTCAGATACATCTGCCGCCGTAACAAGCTTTTCTGCGTAAGAAACGCGGTAATTCTGCACAAATACAACCTTTAATAAATCTCTTGTTGCGGGGTCAGCATTAACAAGCTTACCGATTTCATTAATATACTTGATAATACCCTTTGCTCTGCGATAACCGGGAGCGGACTTCGCACCAAAAATAAAAGTTGTGGGGTGGAAATCCTTTATTGAACCGTCCTTGATACCAAAGTAAATATAAAGAATACCGAAAGCATTGAGTAACTGACGCTTATATTCGTGAAGACGCTTAATCTGAATATCAAAAATGCTGTCAGGGTTAATTTCAACACCCTCATGCTCCTTGATATATTCTGCTAACTGCACCTTCTTTTCACGTTTAATATCAATAAAACGCTGAAGTTCATTTTTATTATCTGCAAACCATTTGAGTTTCTGTAATTGCTCAAGGTCAGTAACCCATTCTGTACCCTTATTAAGCTCTGTGATAAGGGCGGAAAGCTCCTTATTGCAAAGAGCAATCCAACGTCTTGGTGTAATACCGTTTGTCTTGTTCTGGAACTTTTCAGGATATAGGTCATACCACTCCTTAAGAGCGTCATTCTTAAGAATTTCAGTATGAATTTCAGCAACACCGTTTACGTAAGTTGAGCAGTAGATTGCCATTTTTGCCATGTGGATAAGGTCACCTGAAATCATTTTAAGGTCGTAAATTTCGCTCTGGAGCTTACCTGCCTTATACATTTCACCGATAAATGCCTCATTAATCTGAAGAATGATTTCATAAATTCTGGGGAGAACTTCCTTTACAATATCAACTCTCCACTTTTCTAAAGCCTCTGCCATAATTGTGTGGTTGGTGTAATTGAATGTCTTCTTGGAAATTTCCAGCGCCTCAAAGAATTCAAATCCCTCTTCATCAACAAGAATTCTGATAAGTTCAGGAATAGAAATAACAGGGTGTGTATCGTTGAGCTGAATTGTTACCTTCTCATAGAACTTCTTAAGGTCATATCCGCTTTCCTTGTGTTTCTTCACTATATCCTGTACAGATGCAGATGAGAAGAAATATTCCTGCTTAAGACGGAGAATTTTACCTTCTCTTGTATCATCGTTAGGATAAAGAACACGGGAAATATCCTCTGCTCTTCTCTGTTCACGACAAGCCTCATCATATTTCTGGTCATTGAAAAGTGCAAAGTTAAATTCATTTACAGGTTCAGACTGCCAAAGGCGGAGTGTGCTGATATGCTTTGTTCCGTAAGCTACAATAGGCATATCATAAGGAACAGCCTTTACTACCTGGTCACCATAAGTAACTGTTACAATATCACCGTTGATACGCTTACTCCATGGGTCACCGTATTCTGTCCAATTATCAGCGTCCTCACACTGGAAACCATCTTTAAAAGACTGCTTGAAAAGACCATACTTATAGCGAATGCCGTAACCATCAAGAGGAAGGTCAAGTGTAGCGGCACTATCAAGGAAACATGCTGCAAGACGTCCTAAACCGCCGTTACCTAAAGCAGCATCTTCGATTTCTTCTAAATCAGAAAGATTTACTCCAACCTCTGAAAGTGCATTTCTTACTTCTTCTTCAATACCAAGACAAAGAAGGTTATTATAAACTGCACGGCCAACAAGAAATTCCATTGAAAAATAACAAGCTCTTCTTCCCGACTGGTGAGCCGCCTTGCTTTTTGCCCAATCTTCGCCTATTCCAAGCATTACAGCCTTAGAAACAGCATCGTGAATCTGAGGTGCAGTTGCATTTTCTGCTGCAACACCATAATCCTCAGAAAGTATCTTTTTAAATTCGGTTAAAAACATATCTTTTGAAAACATAGCTTTCTCCTTATGAAATAATATTAAAATTATTTTAC
>JAZUOE010000029.1:0-7313 GCA_045604505.1 Ruminiclostridium sp.
TGCCTGCAACAGGGTGCTGGAAACGTGTGGGGTTAGTGGAGTTACCAGTGATGGAAACGTCAACGCCTTCCTTCCACATGCTAGCAACGCCCTCTGTTACGTCGTTAGCGCCGTAGCAGTGAACCTTTGCACGAAGACCTGTGGAGTAAGCCTTGCGGAATACTTCCTTAACCTCGCCTGTGTGGTAGTCCATCTCTGTCTCAACGTATGTGAAGCCGTTGATACGAGCGATGATCTGAGCAGCGTCCTTGCCGAGACCGTTGAGGATAACTCTCAGGGGGTTCTTACGAACCTTGTTAGCCTTTTCAGCGATACCGATAGCGCCCTCAGCAGCAGCAAAGGACTCGTGGCCTGCCAGGAATGCGAAGCACTCTGTGTCGTCCTCGAGCAGCATCTTGCCGAGGTTACCGTGGCCGAGACCTACCTTACGCTGGTCAGCAACGGAGCCGGGAATGCAGAATGCCTGCAGGCCTTCGCCGATAGCAGCAGCAGCGTCAGCAGCTCTTGTGCAGCCCTTCTTGATAGCGATAGCGCAGCCTACTGTGTAAGCCCACTTTGCGTTTTCAAAGCAGATAGGCTGAATGCTCTCAACGAGCTTGTAAATATCGAGGCCCTTAGCCTTGCAGATTTCAGCACCGTCTTCGATAGAATTGATACCGTATTCCTTGAGAACTGCGAGAATCTGGGGTTCTCTTCTGTCGTATGATTCAAATAAAGCCATTATATTCTACCTCCTCTTACTGCTTTCTGGGGTCGATAACCTTAACAGCATCTGCTACACGGCCGTACTGACCCTGAGCCTTTTCAAATGCTGTGTTAGCGTCATCCCCTGCCTTGATGAAGTCCATCATCTTGCCGAAGTTTACAAACTTGTAGCCGATGATTTCATCATCTTCGTTAAGAGCAATACCTGTTACGTAACCGTCTGTCATTTCGAGGTAACGAGGACCCTTTGCAAGTGTACCATACATAGTACCAACCTGAGAACGTAAGCCCTTGCCTAAGTCTTCAAGACCTGCACCGATTACAAGACCGTCTTCAGAGAATGCAGACTGGCTTCTGCCGTATACAATCTGAAGGAAGAGTTCTCTCATAGCGGTGTTGATAGCATCACAAACGAGGTCAGTATTAAGAGCCTCTAAAATTGTTCTGCCGGGAAGGATTTCAGCAGCCATAGCTGCAGAGTGTGTCATACCGGAACAGCCGATTGTTTCAACAAGAGCCTCCTGAATGATACCTTCCTTAACGTTGAGTGTGAGCTTACAAGTACCCTGCTGAGGCGCACACCAACCGATACCGTGTGTAAAACCGGAAATGTCCTTTACATCCTTAGCCTTTACCCACTTAGCTTCTTCCGGAATAGGTGCCGCACCGTGAGCAACGCCCTGCTTTACGGGACACATTGCGTTAACTTCGTGTGAATAAGTCATAATAAATACTAACTCCTTTCAGAATTTTGGATTGGGGCTTGTCCGTTTGTCGATTTCATAGCCCCAAACACACAAATATATTATATAACAAAAGCCAAAGTTTTGCAATAGTTTTTGTAAATTTTTTAACATTCGCCAAAAATACCACCGACAAAAGCTCCTATTTCGTCAGCATGGAAGTTTAAATTCGCTGAAATTACTTGACAATCACGATTAATTATAGTATTATTTAATATATATGTGACTTGTATTATATAAGATGATTACGGGGGTAAAGCTTTGTATTTCGGCAGTGTTAAATTTTTTAAGCATTTAATCATAAGTGTTCTTGTACTTGCAATACTTATCCCTACTTGTCTTTGCATTAGCTTTGGTATTCAAAATAATCAGAAAGCAAAGGAGATTTCTTCACTCAAGGAAGAAATTGCTGCAATAAAGCTTAATTCACAGGTTGATTATACAACCAGTGACGGTCTTTTTCAGCTTTATAAACAAATAGAAGATAAAGAGGGCTTTTTAAAGCTGCTCAGTGATTACGATTATGAGCTGTATTCGTCTTTTGTGGATACTATCCCCGCAATGAATGAAAATACTGCCGCTCCGCAGCCTGTTGTTACTTCTCCTGTTACAACTACTGCAGCAACAACACCTGAATTTACCACAACTCCTTATGAGGAGCCAAGCAGCAGCTTGTACGCAGATTTATATCCCGAACTGTACTGCGACAGCACAGCAGATGTGGTTTATGACCAGGATATGGACCATGTTTATCTTACTTTTGACGATGGCCCTTCTCAATATACAGAAAGTATTCTCTATTATTTAGATAAATATAACCTTAAGGCAACATTTTTTGTTGTACCCAGCGGCAGTGAAGAGTGCAACCGTCTTTTAAAGAAGATTGCAGACGGCGGTCATACTATCGGCGTTCACTCAGCAACTCATGTGTATACCGAAATTTATGCTAGTGTTGAGGCATATCTCAACGATTTTAAAATTGCTTACGACAGAATTTATGAGGCAACCGGAATAAAATGTGAATTGTTCCGTTTTCCCGGCGGCAGCATAAATGATTTCAATAAACAGACCCGTGATGATATTATCGCAGAAATGACAAGGCGCGGATTTGTTTATTTTGACTGGAATGTTGACAGCAACGACGCAGGTGGCGCAACCTGGACGGAAATGTATGTGAATGTACTTGAACAGACAGCTAATACAAACCGTGCGGTTGTTCTTATGCACGACCACAATAACGGGTACAACACCGTACTCGTTCTCGAAGATATAATTAAGGCACTGCTGGACGACCAGCGTGGTTATAAAATTGAAAAGCTTACCCCAACGGTAAAGCCGGTTCAATTTTAGGAAGGACAGGTAAAAATGGGAACTAAAGAAAATTTCTTACAGGCTATGCGTGAATTGACCGGCAGCGGCAAGGAAGAAAAGAAAACCGATAAAACTACTGTAGACGGTATGCGTAACGCTGTTGCCGCAGATGATACCTCTGAATTTATGGCTGTCAGCGAAGGAAATTCTGATATTGCTGATGATTTTGAGGAAATTGAACGCCGTGCTGCTATGGCGGCTGAAAATCTTAACCGTCAGCAGAATGCTTTTGCGCAGGGCGAATATACAGGCGATAATGGTGCTGCACCGCAGGATTTTTCTCAGCAGCAGTCTAATCCTTACGAACAGCAGCAGTTTGCTCAGGGTTCATTCGGACAGGGTCAGCAGTATGGTCAGCAGACTCCTTACGGACAACCTCAGGGACAGCAGTTCGCTCAGCAGACACCTTATGGACAGCCTCAGGGTCAGCAGGGCGGCTATGGTCAGCTTTACGGACAGGGTTCATTCGGCGGTCAGACACCACCCCCACCCTCAAATAATCAGCCCGGTGTTTACTCTAGTCCTGAACCTAATTCCTTCTCTACCGCCGCTTATCGTCAGGCAGACGAGAACGAAATGACTGTTATTTCAAGAAATACTGTTATTGACGGTAATATCCGTTCCTTTGCAAATATGAGCATTGACGGTAACATCAAGGGTAATGTTGAAACCACAAAGGATATTGACCTTAACGGTAAAATTGTGGGCAATATCGCTTGTAACAACGCAAGTCTGCGCACTTCTCAGATTCAGGGTAATATTCAGATGAAAGGCAACGCTTTTATGGAGCGCGACACACTCCTTATCGGTGACCTTACCTCTACATACGCAAACATCAACGGTAAGTTAAAGGGCAACCTTTCTACCACAGGAAAAACCGAGCTTAAGAGTGACGCAGTTGTTTTCGGTGACATCAGCGCATCTACAATTACTGTCAGCGATGGTGCAATTATTCAGGGTTATGTCAGCACAACCTTCCTTAATAAGGAAGAGAGTAAGAATATCTTCCCTGAGGCAATCATTATCGGTGATTAATCAGAATTTTACCGCAAAAGCGGATTTATAGCCAAGTAAGTATATATAGGTCGGCACCTTTATATATCCAACGGCTCCTTTTCTAGCCTGACTTCCTAAAATGTAACGGAAGTGGTTGTGATGTTTCTATGACCTTAGGCCCGGTTTAAAAAGACGTCAAATCGGCGGGGCTCAGGGTTTCCTTTCGGGCGGCAGACCCTTTCTCGATGAAGGTGTGGTCTGACGGGATTGTGAAAATGAGTTTCGGATTTTTATACAACCATTACCCCTTACGTCAAGGCAAAGACGGGTGAAACGAAGAAGCGACAGGTTCCCCTGCTACTCAGAGCGTGGGGGCCTGTTTTTTTATATTGTTAAAAAATTATTATTGTAAAATCCAACAATATGTGGTATAATAAGAACGATATGCGGAAAAAAGCATTGCTTTTGCCCTATTCGACAATTTTTACAAAAAAATATATCATTTTTCGGTAATTATTTTCTGCAACATTTTTTAAGTAAGTGAAACTTTTTGGTTAAAAACGATTACTACTAAGTGTAGGTCGGTTAAAGCGAGGTGAACCTTTTGGGCAGTAATACGCTTGACTCCTATTTTAATACTGTTTACAGCGAAACCTTCTCTTCCGTTTCCCGTTTTGTCGTAAGTAAATGCGGCAGTATTCAGGAATCTGAGGATATAATTCAGAATGTTTATACCCGTTTTTATCAACGTATTGCCAAAAAAGGTTACGATGATATAAAGAGTGCAGAGGCTTTCGTTATAAACATTGCGAAGTTTGAATGCAAGAACTATTTCAGTTTTATCAAAAAACATAGCAACAGCACTTCCTTTTCGGATTTTTCAGAGGAGCAGATGGTTGCTGTTGAGGCTGAAATGTCTAAAGACCAAAAAAATCTTGAGGACGTTCTTTGTAACAGCCTCGTTGCAAAGCAGATTTTTGATGATATTGCCAAAGATGACCCTGTTGTGGGTAAAATCTTTTATCTGCACTTTGTTTGCGATATGAAACTTGATGAGATTGCTAATGCACTCGACTTAAATCTTTCTACAGTCAAAAATAAACTGTACAGAACAATTGAACGTCAGAAGAAGAAATTCAATATCTGACCTCATACATATTATATAAGGAAAGGAGGATACACAGTTTGAATAAAAATGATTTTTACAAAGAGCTTATGTCACAATACGCCCTTGACCCCGAAAAAATCAGAATGAATGCTCTGAAACAGGCTAAGAAACCCACATGGCAAAGAGTTGTGGGTGATTACTGGAAACCCGCTATGGGCGCAGCAGCAGCAGTTGCTGTAACAGTAGCCGGTGTAACTTACGCAAACCGTTCCTCCGCTCCCGATATTACGGTTGAGCCCGACGAGGTTCTCTCCGCATCGCAGCGTCTTATTGAGGCTGAGCAGCATTACTACAACAACAGCGACGAAAAATCTTTCTCCGATATATATGTGACATTTATCGAGCCTGTCAGCTACAGTGAAATTCTTATGGCTCTTTCAACGGTTGCCGACGCCGGTGATTTTAACATTGGTTCAATCTATACCGCTGATGACCGCTATGAAGATGATGAAATCATAGAATATGTTGCTGAACGTGCCGATAAGGAATACGCTATTGCGGCAAAGATTTCTCTCCCCTCTAATTTCTACCGTGACATTCAGGATTTATCTATTGTGTATCTTGCTGAATTTGGTTCGGCAGAAATAAATGATGATACCTTCGTACCTATTGAGGTTGAAGATGATGACCCTCTTAAGGACGATTTAATGAACATTGTAACAACTACAACAGTTCCCGTTGTTACAACCACACCTTTCTCCTTTGACGAGATAACAGAAACTGAACCCGTTCAGGTTCCCGTTATCGGTGAGTCAGGCGACAGCGCATCAATTACAACCCTCGCTCCCGAAGATGTTACAGAGGAAGAGGACCCTGTAGATGTGGAAACACCCGACGAAGAGGAAGAAACAACAGCTGTTTCTACCACGACAACTGCCCCTCCCGAAACAACTCCTACAGAAACTACAACAACATATTTCCGCGGCGAAGTTGGTCTTATGACCGAAATTTATGAGCTTAACGTCAAGAATTCTCTTGAAACTCATATTGCAGGAAATAACGTGGTTGTTCTTACAAAAAATGAGGCGTACTTCTATACAGTTGGTGGCTTTACTGCTCATCAGAGCGGAGAAATCATCTCTGTTTCAAGTCCTAAGTTGGCTCTTATGAACGATAAGTTCATAATCCTTACAGGCTGCCGCGAAGACGGCGTGAGAAGTATGGTTACAGTTATAAACTTGGAAAGCGACGCAGCTTACACCTATGACGTCAGCGCAAATATCGGTGAGTGCGAAATAGGCGCAATCCAGTACAGCAAGACCAGTGGCAAATACTTCATGAAGGCTGTTTCTACAAGCAGCACTCTGATTTATGAGTTGACTATTGACAACGCTGTTTATTTCAGACCACTTGCAGAGGTTGACGGACCTGTTTCTATTGCCGGTTATAAGAATAATCTCTTATATCTCACAACTGTAGAAAACGGCACAACAACTCACCTGTTCAGCTTTAACATTGCTGACGGCACAAGCACTGAAATTGCTGCATTTACTTCAAAAGTAAAAATCAAGCGTGGCAACGACTTTGAAAGCTTTGCAATTATTCCTGCAGACGGCACCGGTTTTATTCTTGACGCAAACAGCGGTATGCTTGTAGCTGCAGAGGTTAATGAAAACACAGTTGTTATTTGCGATAACAACGAAACCTTCTTCCGTACAGACGGTACTGATTATAAGGTTGACAGCACCGCCTCTGTTGCGGCAGCAGACAGAACAGTTGTTTATGAAGAAACATCTGATGAAGTGTTTATCGTAAATGAAATCAACGCTGAAAAGGTTGTTATTATCCGTGATGACGGTAATGTTTGGCATTAAAACAAAAGGGGTGGCAAAAGCCACCCCTTAATCTATTAAATAAATGAGGGCGGTCTATGACCGCCCGATTTACTTTTATAATGCTTTATTCCTCATCAGAAACGTATTCGATAATATCTCCAGGCTGACATTTAAGCAGCTTACACAATGTATTCAGGTTTTCAAAATTAATACTTTCGCCATGTCTGAACTTTGTCATTGTAGCCTCTCCGAAAATTTTTTCCTTTCTCAGAGTATAGCTTGAATATCCTGCTTTTTTAAGCTCATTCATAATATCTATTTTATAAGTTATAGCCATTATGTTACCTCAATTTAAACGAATGACAAAAATTAAACACAATTATTGTATACATTGCCTATAGACATACACTAACTATTTGTGTATATTAAAATCATAGAAGGAGTTGATTTTATGGCAAAATATCTTATTATAAACGCAGACGACTACGGACTTTGCAAATCAGCAAACGATGCAGTAGAGGAACTTTTCAAAAACGGCAGACTTAAATCTTCAAC
>JAZUOE010000030.1:0-2133 GCA_045604505.1 Ruminiclostridium sp.
TCTCCCCGTCAATCTTAAGCCAGCGCCAACTTTCACCGTTTACAAGATCGCTTTGCTTATAACGCATATTTATGTAATAGTAACCCGATTTTTCAACGTCAAAGTTCCACTCAATTCTTGAACCCGAACTCTGCCATGACGTACCACCGATAAAATTTATCTTGGTAAGATAATTATGGCTAGGGGTCATACCTGCATCACTGTTGTTTGATTTTGAAATAATTGAGTTAGAGGTTTTAACGTCGGCATCTTCACCCTCAATGGTGATAACATCTGTATCTAAATCTTTAATGTCATAAGAAGCCGATACCTTTTCATAGCTTCCAATCTGTTCGGGAGCAGCGAAAACAATATCGTGTATTACAATGCTCTGTTCGGGATTTGAAATTGTAAAGGTATGAGTACCTGCAGTCAAAGCAAACTCAAACGGACCTACCGTTGCACCCTCACTGTCATATATGAGGGTTGTAACAACGCCGTCAATTTCAACCTGTTCCTGCGCATACTCATTGCCCTGAGCGTCCTGACGCGGTTTTTCTTCGGCGTTTTCCCATAATCTCGAAAGTTGAATGTTTTCAGCCTCATCAAATGGGCATTTGCCATCAATCAGAATAACAAATTCAGGGTTGATACCGCTATTTCCCGGCTCCCATGAGATTTTAAGATTATATATGGCTGTCTGCGCCACGTCAAAGGTCCAGGTAACATTTCCCTCACCTGTAGACCAATTAAGCGCATTTTCGTTGACGGTCACATCCGCGCCGTCTGCTGCATACGCAGTAACAGGGAGTTCTATATCTGCCGTTGCCTTATCGGTAACGCCGTGTGCGGCTGTGTACTGTGCATAGTCTATAAGTCCAGAATCGGCGCTTACAACCGATTCCGCATCAGTAGTAGCGACTGTGCTGTCAGCCGTGTCTGCATACGCAGTGGTTATTTGCAAGGAAATTCCTGAAAATAAAATAGATACCGCCAAAATTACTGACAGGTATCTTACAATTTTCTTGCTCATAACATTCATCCTTTCTCAATAAAATTTTATAGTTTTTCTGAAACAACCCGAACATTTTGCTCTAAAAAAGCCAAAAAACTGCGGTCCTTTCAAAAATCATTTTATGCTTTGGGCAAAATAACCCACAATTGCATATAAATGTGATTATATTATACAGTAATTTGTGCACTTTGTCAATAAAATATATATATATTTTGCACATAAAAATTGCAAATTTTGTGCTATTTCAAATAAAAAAGCATTTCATTTGTTTAATTTTGTATCGAAAAACTGAATAATTTGTACAAAAAGCAAAAAGTATGATGAAAATTTGCATAAATTTATAAAAAGAAAAAGCCTAAGGCTTTAAAACCTTAGGCTTTACAACAAGTTTTGTTAAAGATTAAATTATTCGTTAATCTTTGTAACAACGCCTGAACCAACGGTACGGCCGCCTTCACGGATAGCGAAGCGGAGACCTTCTTCAATAGCGATAGGAGTGATGAGCTCAACGTCCATCTCTACATTATCACCAGGCATGCACATTTCTGTGCCTGCGGGAAGAGATACAACACCTGTAACGTCAGTTGTTCTGAAATAGAACTGAGGACGATAGTTGTTGAAGAAAGGAGTATGACGACCGCCTTCTTCTTTGTTCAAAACGTAAACCTGACCATGGAATTTGGTGTGGGGGTTAATTGAGCCGGGTTTGCAAAGAACCTGACCACGCTCAACTTCGTCACGACCTACGCCACGGAGAAGTGCGCCAACGTTGTCGCCAGCTTCACAGTAATCAAGAGTCTTACGGAACATTTCCATTGAAGTAACAACAGTCTTAGCCCGTTCTTCGGTAAGACCGATGATTTCAACTTCGTCACCTGCGTTAAGCTGACCACGCTCAACACGACCTGTAACAACGGTACCACGACCAGAAATGGTCATAACGTCCTCAACAGGCATAAGGAAAGGCATATCAGCCTTACGGTCAGGAGTAGGAATATAGCTGTCAACAGCATCCATAAGCTCAGCAATAGGAGCATAAACTGCGTCAGCAGGGTCAGTAGAAGCAGAATCGAGAGCCTGGAAAGCAGAACCCTTGATGATAGGAGTATCATCGCCGGGGAACTCATACTTATCAAGAG
>JAZUOE010000031.1:0-8685 GCA_045604505.1 Ruminiclostridium sp.
GACTGTTGAATCTCCGAACGTAGCAAAACACAAATTTTTATTATTTTTAGTTGTATGAGTTCTCTTGTTACTTATCATGACAATCAGACATACTTGTGCACCGTCTTTTAAACTACAGTTTTCTGAATCAGATATTTCTGAAATTTTATTGAACCCATTAATTCTTGTATATTGCTCTAAAGAATCAAGAGGGTGTCCGGTTGCATAATATCCAAGCGCCTCTTTTTCAAGTTTCATCAGCTTTACAGGAGCAAATTCAGGCACTACTTTAATATCACATGTATTATCAGAAACATTTTCTTCTATAATATCAAAAAAGCCTAGTTGTCCCTCAAGATTACGGTTTCTGTTACCATTAACAATATCAAATATATCTTCAAAATTATTAAGCAAGGTGTGTCGATTATGAGGCAAAGAATCAAATGCTCCTGCCTTAATTAAGGACTCCACTGCTTTTTTATTCATATCCTTTCCGGATAACCTGCTAAGAAAATCAGAAATATCTGTAAATTTTCTTACTTTCCGCTCAGCTATGATATTGTTTATAAAATTACGACCTATATTTTTTATAGCAAGAAGTCCGTAACGTATATCATTTCCCTCAACCGAAAAATCCAGTTGACTTGCATTAATATCGGGAGGAAGTATAGTTACTGCGTTTGACTTCAAATCCCGAATGTAGCCAAGCAGCTTATCAGGGTTATCCATAACGCTTGTCATCAAAGCTACCATATATTCTTTATAATAGTGACATTTCAAAAAAGCAGTCTGATATGCCAAATATGCGTAAGCAGCCGCATGAGATTTATTGAATGCATAGGTTGCAAAAGCCGCCATTTCTTCAAATATTTCAACGGCTATTTCCTCAGAAACGCCATTATTTACTGCACCGCAATTAATGTCCGTACCATAAATAAAAGCATCTCTTTCTTTTTCCATTATAGCCTTATTCTTTTTCTTCATTGCCTTAAGTATAATATCGGCGCGTCCGTATGAATAGCCGCCTATTTTTCGGCAAATCTGCATAACCTGCTCCTGATAAACGATACAACCATAGGTAACATCAAGGATATCACGTAGCAAATCCGTCTTATAGACAATTTCAGAAGGGTTGTGTTTATTTTTTATATATTGAGGAATCGACTGCATCGGTCCCGGACGATAAAGAGAAATTACTGCAGTAAGGTCCTCTAAAGAGCTAGGTTTTAATTTTGATAGAATATTTTTCATGCCCTCACTCTCAAACTGAAACACTCCTGAAGTGTTTCCTGCTGAAAGCATTTCAAATACTTTTGTATCGCTTTCTGAAATTTTGTTAATATCAAAATCAGGATTAAATTCTCTTATTCTTTTTACACAATTATCAATAACAGTAAGATAACGCAAAGCAAGAAAATCCATTTTTAAAAGTCCCAGACTTTCAAGAATATCTTTCGGATACTGCGTAATAATATATCCGTCATTTTTCACCAATGGCACATACTCTGTAACCGGCTCACGTGTAATAACAACACCAGCGGCGTGCATAGAGGCATGACGAGGCATACCTTCCAGTTTCAAAGCATTCTCAACTAATTTTTTTAAAGCACTATCTGACTCAATATAATCACGAAGATTTTTGTCCTCTTGTATAGCACCCTCTAAAGATACATTCTGTCCTGCAGGAATCTTTTTTGATAAAGCATCAACTTTATTATAGGGTATTCCCATTACCCTACCAACATTCTTTATTGCAGCACGGGCAGCTAAAGTACCAAAAGTTATAATCTGCGCAACATGGTCTGACCCATATTTCTGCGACACATAATCTATAACCTCTTGTCTGCGGGAATAACAAAAATCCACGTCAAAATCAGGCATACTGACTCTTTCAGAATTTAGAAAACGTTCAAACAATAAATTATATCGCATAGGGTCAATAGAGGTTATTTCAAGTGCATAAGCACAAACACTTCCTACTCCTGAGCCTCTTCCCGGACCTACAGGAATATCTTTTGAACGAGCATAAGAAATAAAATCAGCAACAATAAGGAAATAATCAACATATCCCATTTTGATAATGACGTCCATTTCCTTCTCTGCTCTAGCAAGTGTTTCTTTTGTCAGTTCAGTTTTATAACGCTTTTTTAAACCATTATAAACTGCATTTTTGAAAAAAACAGTATTATCATCAACACCATTAATTTTAAAATACGGCAGTTTTGTCACTCCGAATTCGATATTAACATTACACTTTTCAGCAATTTTTACTGTGTTTTCAAGTGCAGCAGCCGGAAAAATACGCGCCATTTCATCAGCAGATTTTACATAAAACTCTTCCGTAGGAAAACTTAATGAATCAGGATTGTCAAGAGTCTTACCTGTAGAAATGCAGGTAAGAATACGCTGCATTTCACTATCTGCTTTTTCAATATAATGGGCATCATTTGTAGCGGCAACAGGTATCCCTGTTTCTTCAGAAATTTTGTATATATAAGGTAAAATCCGTTTTTGTTCATCTAAACCATGATTTTGTACTTCCAGATAATAATTTCCATCACCGAAAATATCCCTGTATTCAACAGCCTTTGCTTTTGCTCCTTCATAATCGCCTCTGAGTAATAAACGCGGAATTTCTCCGGCAATACAAGCAGAAAGGCATATAAGACCTTTACTGTATTTTCTTAAAAGCTCAATATCACATCTTGGACGGTTATAAAAGCCCTCAGTATGTGCGGCAGAAACTAACTTTACTAAGTTGCTGTATCCTTCGTTGTTTTGACAAAGCAATACAAGGTGATACGGTGACATATCTTCCTTTGATTCTTTCCTGAAACGTCCTCTGGGAGCAACATAAACTTCGCAACCGATAATAGGTTTTATGCCATTGCTAATGCACTCATTATAAAAATCTATACAGCCATACATCACTCCATGGTCAGTGATAGCAATTGCGGTTTGTCCTAATTCTTTAACACGAGAAATAAGCCTCTTAATACGACAGGCACCATCTAAGAGGCTATATTCACTATGCACATGTAAATGAACAAAATCCATTTGAATATCCTTTCATTTTTGGGAATCCCGCAATTGTTCTGCAATCTTTTTCAACCGTTCAAGCCTATGATTTACACCACTTCGGCTTATAGGCGGGTCCATCATTTTTCCTAATTCACTCAAAGAAACATCAGGACTTTCAACTCTGATTGCTGCAATTTCTTTCAGCTCTGAAGAAAGTTTTTCAAATTCACCGCATTCTATTATAAATTTTATATCTTCTACCTGTCTTGCCGCCGCAGTAACCGTTTTATCAATATTAGCAGCCTCGCAGTTTACAACACGGTTTATATTGCTGCGAAATTCCTTGTAAATCTTTATATTCATGATTTCCATAGAGTTTTGCATTGCACCGATAAATGTCAGAAAATCAGCAATATTTTCACTATCTTTAGAATAAAGAAAAGGAACCCCTCTGCGGCTTGAGCAATTAATTTTCATGCCCTGCTCATGTATAATATTATAAAGCTGTTCACATTTTTCTTGAGTGCGAACCGATAACTCCAGGTGATAACCTGCCTTTTGTACAGATACTGTACCACAAGACAGAAAAACACCCCTTAAGAAAACACCGGTATCCGTGTCATTTCCGCTGACAAATTCTCTGTTTATAGCAGCAGAATTATATTTGAACTTATCCTCAAGTGTCTTATCGTTAATTGTGATTTTATAATACTGTCCATTTTTACGTGATACCTGTTCAGAGGAAACTGCAGAGCCAAAAAGCTCTCCGAATGTCCGCTCAACGCATCTGCTGTCTGTTAACAAAGAGGTCTTATCTTTATTAAAACAATACAATAAGCCATACCTCAGCACATCTGTTAAAGACTGAGGTATTGCACTTTCACATACTTCATTTTTTACATCTATAGTCAATGACATAATTATTTACCACAATCACGATGAAGAAGTCTGACCTTAAGTTTTTGCTCGTTCAAATGACGGAACATATTTTCCGCAAATGTTACACTACGATGTTTTCCGCCGGTACAACCGAATGCGATAACCAACTGACTTTTCCCTTCAGCAATATACTGTGGAATAAGAAAATCTATTAAGTCAAACAGCTTATTCTGAAGTTCAGTTGCCGTTTCATGTTTCATAACAAAATCACGAACCTCCGACTCCATACCTGTCTTATGTTTTAATTCAGGCACATAGAAAGGGTTTGGTAAGCATCTTACATCAAAAACTAAATCCGCCTCATCGGGAACACCATATTTAAAACCAAATGAAATACAACTAATCATCATGCTTTCACTAATATCCTCAAGGAAAATATTTAAAACATTTTCCTTAAGCTTAGCTGTTGTCATAAGGCTGGTGTCAATGCAATAATCTGAATGTTCACGAATAGGCATAAGAACATCAAGCTCAGCGGCAATTGCCTTGTCAATATCGCCATCATAAGCGTCCTGGAGAGGATGTTTACGTCTTGTTTCCTTATATCTGCGTTTAACAACATCATGGTCCGCATAAAGAAAAAGCACCTTTATATTAAGTCCAAGCTTTCTCATTTCTTCAACGCTATCCCAAAGTTGTAAAAACAGTTCGCCACCGCGAATATCCGTTACAAGCGCAACCTTTTCAATAGAACTGTTGCCCTTGCAAATATCCGCAAACTTATGAATAAGCTGAGGCGGCATGTTATCAATACAAAAAAAGCCGATATCCTCCAAAGCTTTTACAACACAGGATTTACCTGAACCTGATACACCTGTTACTATAATAAATTCCATTTTAATTCCCCTGTTTATTCAAGAATTTCAATTTCACATTCAAGCATTACACCGGAATCGGCATAAACCTTATCCTTCACTGCTTTTACGACATTCATTACATCATCGAATGTAGCATTACCCTTATTAATTACAAAACCGCTATGCTTTTCACTGACCTGAGCGCCGCCGCAAGTGTAACCTTTTAACCCGCTAACTTCTATAAGTCTTGCAGCAAAATCACCCACCGGTCTTTTGAATGTACTACCTGCACTGGGATATTCAAGCGGTTGTTTTGAGCGGCGTTTTTCCATTAGTTCAGACATTTTTGCTCTAATTTCGTCTTTATTTCCTTTTTTCAGCTTTAAAACAACACCAATAATAACATTATTACTTTCACAGAAAATACTATGACGATAAGAAAGCTGCATATCTTCCGCTTTCATAGTGTTAACCTTGAACTGTTCATCAATATAAACACAGTATTCAACAATATTCTTCATTTCACCGTCATAAGCACCTGCGTTCATATAAAGCGCACCGCCAACTGAACCCGGAATACCGTAAGCAAATTCAAGACCTGTAAGGCTGTTATCCTTTGCGAAGGCACAAACTTTAGCAAGTGAGGCACCGGCATCACAATATATATGTTCATCATCGTCCTCAAACCGAACATCTGCCATTGCCAAAACAATAACTACGCCCCTCAACCCATTATCGCTGACAAGAACATTACTGCCTCTTCCGAGAATGTAATGCTTAATATTATTATTTCGGCAGCAGTCTAAAATTTCAATTACACAATCAGTATTCTGAGGCTTAACAAGAATATCACAGCAACCGCCAATCTGAAAAGAAGTATACTTTGAAAGCTTTTCATTAAATTTATATTCCGTATTATATTTTTTGCATATCTGTTCAATACAACCGTAATCCAAGATAATCCCTCACATTTTCTGTTATAGCTTTGCCGCACAATAAAATGTGCGGCATAAATCTCTTATTTTAAAGTATATAAATATGCAGCACCGATTATTCCTGCATCATTGCCAAGCTTTGCAATATCGAGCTTTGTAGAACAATTAGGGTCAATACAATAGCTTTCTTTTGCGATATATTCAAGGAGTGGCTTTGTAAGATTTTCTCCCTCTTTACAAATGCCACCGCCAATAAGCAGAACTTCAGGCTGGAAAATATTTACAACATTTGTAAGACCGCAGCCAAGATAATTGATATACTTATTTACAACATCTGTTGCTGTCTTATCACCTGCTCTGAAACCATCAAATGCGGTTTTGCCATCTACTCCGTCAATGGAACCTGCAATTTCCCACATCTTTGTTTCCTTGTCTTCAGCCATTGCCTCTTTTGTGAAGTTTATAAGAGCAGTAGCTGAGGAATAAGCCTCAAAACAGCCCTTTCTACCGCAACCGCACTGTCTGCCGTTATACTCAATTACAGAATGTCCAAGTTCAGCACCGCAGAAATTAAAGCCGGTGTAAATCTTTCCGTCAATAATTATACCGCCACCAACACCTGTACCAAGTGTAATTACAACAACATTTTTATAACCTTTACCTGCTCCGTTTACAACCTCGCCAAAAGCAGCAGCATTTGCATCATTTTCAACAAATACTTCTGTACCGAGCTTTTCACTCAGCATACCACCGAGTTCAAAATTATTAAAGCCAAGATTACAAGAATAAAGAACTACACCTGTATTACGGTTAGCAGTACCGGGTGTACCGATACCGATACTATTTACATCTGATACAGAGATTTTTGCGTCCTCACAAGCTAATTTAACGCCCTCAACTATGCTGTCAACAATTTCTTCAGCAGGACGAGGAAGGTTAGTTTTAATGTTTGAGCGACCTACAATATTGTAGTTTTCATCAACTACACCAACCTTAATGTTTGTACCGCCTAAATCAATACCTATATTGTACATTTCAATTTCTCCTTATGTTAAAAAATATTTCCGCGTTTACTTCTGATATAAGCAAGAACACGCTCTTCATCAATGTTTAAAATCAATTTTTCAGGGAAACCGATTTTAGTTAATAATTCCTTTGCAGAATCGAACATACCTATTGCCGTGTAAAAATGAGCGTCAGAGCTGACAACAATGCTCGTCCCGTGCTTTTCACATGCCTCAAGTATCATTTCGTATCTGTCCTTTGCATCACGGTCTTTTTCAAGTCTGGTAACATTAACTTCAATTAATTTTCCTTGTGAAGCGCACTCTTTTGCAACTGCATCAAAATCATAATCATATCGTGCAGCCTCAGTATGACAAAGAACATCAACATACTTATTCTGCAGCACATTCAAATAAACCCTTGTATGTGTTTCCCTATTTGTTGTTTTTATCATCGGATAGTGAATAGAGGCATTAATCCATTGTAATTTGTTATACCATCTTTCTTCAACATCCAAAGAGCCATCATCACCAATAATGTTGGCCTCAATGCCTTTTAATATGCGGACACCAAATAGTTCACCGGGTATAACATTAAGGCTGTCAAAATGCCACTCATGAGGGGAATCCTTCATAGCAATGCTGTGGTCAGTCATAGCCATAAATTTCATGCCATGCTCTGAGGCCCATTTTGCATTTTCAGATACTGTGCTATATGCGTGAGTAGACGCAAGGGTATGTGTGTGAAAATCTCCAATAAATTCCATATTAATTCTGCTTATACGTCATATTTTGTGACAGTATCAGCACCCTCCATATTTAATCCAAGATTATCAAGAAGATCCTGAGCTGCATTATAACCCATTTTCTTCTGACGGTTATTCATTGCTGCAACCTCGAGAATAACAGCTAAGTTACGGCCCGGTTTTACGGGAATTGTAAGATAAGGAACCTTAACACCAAGTATTGACATATAGTGATTGTCCATGCCCATACGGTCATAAACCTTTTCGGGATTCCAAGGCTCAAGTTCAACAACCATGTCAATTTTTTCTGTTACCTTTACAGAACCCATACCGAAAAGCTGTCTAACATTGATAATTCCGATACCTCTGAGTTCAAGGAAGTGACGAATATTATCAGGTGAACTGCCGACAAGAGTAACATTTGATGTTTTCTTTATTTCAACCGCATCATCCGCAACAAGACGGTGTCCACGTTTAACAAGCTCGATAGCTGTTTCACTCTTACCAACACCGCTGTCACCAAGAATAAGCACACCTTCACCGTATATTTCAATAAGTACACCGTGACGTGTAATTCTGGGAGCAAGGTTAAGATTAAGGAAGGCAATAAGCTTTGCCATAAACGCAGATGTGCTGGTTTTACTTCTTAAAATTGCAACGCCATATTTCTCACCAAGCTCAAGTATTTCAGGAAAAAGCTCAAGATCTCTTGTGATTACTAGCGCCGGTGGGGTTTTTGAAATAAGATTTTCAAATGCATTTTTTCTTTCATCTTCGCTTAATTTTTCTGCAAAAGCACATTCAGACTTACCTATAATCTGAATTCTTGAATTATCAAAGTATTCATAGAAACCGCCAAGCTGAAGTCCGGGACGGTTTACATCACAACTATATATATAGATGTTAGCGGGATTCTGAGGGCAATAAAGAACCTCAAGTTCGTGTTCATTGATAATTCTGTCAAGTGATACGGAAAATTCCTGTGGCATAATAGTCAATTCCTTTCATATTTAATGTCATTTATCATGACACACTTTTTATTATACATCATAAGTGCTATTTTTTCAAGGGGTTTGGGATTAATTTTAAAAAAATAAAACCCACCTGCAAAAGCAAGTGGGTTATAACTGGAGCTGATAACCAGAATCGAACTGGTGACCTCATCCTTACCAAATATAGTGTCGTAACGCATTTTTGTGGCTTAACCAAGCGTTTTATAAGGATTTTAATTTTTGTTGCTATTACACTTTTATTACACTTGGAT
>JAZUOE010000032.1:0-9557 GCA_045604505.1 Ruminiclostridium sp.
AATGGTTTTGAAGTTTGTCATCATACCACCGAGCCATCTAGCGTTTACAAAGTGAGCGTTTGCTCTTTCTGCCTCTTCCTTAACGGAATCTGCAGCCTGGTTCTTTGTACCAACGAAAAGAACTTCGCCGCCCTCAGATGCTACATTGAAGATAAAGTTGTAAGCTTCGTCAAGCTTCTTAACTGTCTTCTGAAGGTCGATGATGTAAATTCCGTTTCTTTCTGTGAAAATGTAGGGAGCCATTTTCGGGTTCCAGCGTCTTGTCTGATGACCAAAGTGTACACCAGCCTCAAGGAGCTGCTTCATAGATACTACTGCCATTGTAGTTTCCTCCTGTTTTTTGGTTTTTTAAAATTTCCGCCGCATTGCTCACCGCCCCAAGCCGAAAACGGCACCGAAAGGGCATATACAAGCGTGTGGATTGTCGTAGTCCGACTAAAATATTATAACACACAAAGTCATATTTTACAACATTTTTCTTTTCGTCTATTTCAACAAATTTTTCATAAGGCCATGCCCTGTTTTTTGTGCATGAGGAATATCACAGCTGACTAGTATGGTATCTTCACCGATAATTTCAATATCGCTCCAATAAATAACGCAGTCGTCCTCCCTGCCAAACAGCCCGAAAAACCTGCACCGCCCGTAAATCACCAACTTACATATCTTAGCGGTACAACTGTCAAATTCAATATCGTCTGCATAACCCATTCTTCTTCCGCTTTTGATGTTTATAATTTCCTTGCATTTAAGCTCTTCAAAGCGGCAAATCACAATAACTACCTCCTGCTTTTTTTAAAAGTATATGACGATTTTTAATGAATAATGATAGTTTGCTCATTCAGGGCGCTTATAACTGCCATAAATCAATATTCATTACCCTCTTGCAAAATATATAATTATGTGGTAAAATTATGGTAAAGAATTTGAAAGGAAAAGTTTTTATGGCATTTAACATCTTCACACTCATAGCGTTTATACTGTACTTTTTTATAATGCTGATAATCGGCTTTGTCAGTTTTAAACGCTCCAAAAACATGACCGACTACTTCTTAGGCGGCCGTCAGCTGGGCACCTGGTCCACCGCAATCTCCGCACAAGCGTCTGATATGAGCGGTTGGCTCCTTTTAGGACTTCCCGGCAGTATTCTTGTATCAGGTCTTACCGAAAGCTGGATTGCAATTGGTCTGTTTATCGGTACATATCTTAACTGGAAAATAGTAGCAACCCGACTTCGTAAGATGTCTGCGGCGGCTGGGGACGCAATCACAATCCCTGAATATTTCCAAAACCGTTTCAGCAGTAAATCACCTGTTGTTCGTTTCGTTTGCGCAGCAATTATTTTCGTATTCTTCTTAGTTTACACTGCCTCTGCATTCAGCTCCGGCGCTAAGCTTTTTGAATTTGTATTCGGCATTGACTACACTATTTCATTGACAATCGGCGCATTATTAATCGTAGCTTATACCTTCTTGGGCGGTTTCCTTGCGGTTTGCTGGACAGACGTTATTCAGGGCATTCTTATGTTCGTTGCTCTTGTAGTAGTGCCTATCGTCTGCGTATGTATCACTCCCGACTTCATGGGTGTTGTAAACAATGCTATTGACACACAGGCTCTTGCCTCAAACTATTTAAGCCTTTTCAATAACGCAGAGGGCGGAATTGCCTGGCAGACTATTGTTTCAGGTCTTGCTTGGGGTCTTGGCTACTTCGGTATGCCCCATATCTTAGTAAGATTTATGGCAATCAAGAGTGCTGATTTAATCAAGAAATCCCGTATTATCGCAGTTATCTGGGTATTCGTAACACTTGGTGCGGCTGTTTTCGTAGGTGTTGCAGGTTATGCTTTCCTCAACGCTGAAGGTAATGAGGCACTTTTAGAGCAGTTCAATGCTATTGGTGACCCTGAACGTATTTTCATGTTCCTCTCCTCTATTATTATGCCCTCAGTTCTTGCAGGTATTATCCTCTGCGCAATCTTAGCGGCTATTATGAGTACAGCCGATTCTCAGCTCCTTGTTACTGCCTCTGCTGTTACAGCAGACGTATTTACCCTCATCAAGAAGGACGCAAGTGAAAAAACACAGATGTGGATTTCAAGAGGAACCGTTATTGTTGTATCTATCTTAGCATATCTCCTTGCTCTTGACCCAAGCAGCTCTGTTATGGGTCTTGTATCCTACGCATGGGCAGGTCTTGGCGCAGCCTTCGGTCCTGCAATTATCCTCTCCCTCTTCTGGAAGAAGATGAATATTGTGGGTGCAATCGCAGGTATGATTACAGGCGGTGTTACCGTTATAGTTTGGGAGCAGTTCTGCAGCGCAACAGGAGTTTATTCTCTCCTTCCCGCATTCGCATTGGCTCTTATCGCGGTAGTAGTTGGTTCTCTCATTTCCGGCAAGACACCTGAAAATGTAGATGAGCTTTTTGAAAAGGCAAAGACAAGTACAGTGCTTGAGGACGAAAACGTCAGCGTAAAGCAGTAAATAAAAAGGGGCGGGAAACCGCCCTTTTTTATTAATGAATAATTAACGATGAAAGATGAAAGATTTTGGTATCGGCTTTGCCGATGGATTTAAATAAAGCATTTTCTGTTTACGCCTTTTTAAAGCTGATTTTTAATTCGTCCGTCGCAGACGGACACCAGCAGGTTTCGCAGAAAACTGCCAAATTAATTCATTATTCACTAAAATAAAAAGGGCGGAAATCCGCCCTTTTTATTTCGCCTTTTCGCCTAACTTCTTTTCAGTATGATTTTTAAGTCTTACAATATTTGAGCGGTGCATAAATACAAGCATAAAGCCTATTACCGCTGAAAATGCAAAGCTCAGCCACACGTTAGGGTTGTGATTGAGATAACCGAAAATCAGCACCGCAAAGGGATAACAACTTGCAGCAATAATTGAGCCAACCGAAACATAGCGTGTTATTGCAACAAAAATGCCGAAAATTCCCAAAAGTATAAGTGCGGGAATCCAATTTATGGCTAACATTGTGGAGAAGGTTACTAAAATGCCCTTACCGCCCTTAAAACCGTAATAAATGGGGAAAATGTGTCCTAAAACCGCAAAAACTCCCGCAAGGTAGTTAATCCATTCATAACCGTCTGTATGCACATAGGTATCAATGCCTAAAACACCCTTGAAAATGAAATGGACTATGAGGATTGACACAACGCCCTTTAAAATATCGCCTAAAAGCACGAACAATGCGGCAATTTTTCCCTGCGTCCTCAGGGTATTTGTAAGCCCTGCATTACCGCTGCCTATTTTTCTTATGTCCTCACCTGTTTTAATTTTTGTGACAATAATTGCGGAGTTTACACCCGAAATCAGGTAGGGAATAACTACCGCCGCCACAAAGCACAGGATAGTTTTTAAATCAAATGCCATGTTATTCCCCTCTCTCTCTTACAACGATACGTATAGGTGTGCTGTCAAGGCTGAATGCCTCACGAATCTGATTTTCAATATAACGCTGATAAGAGTAGTGGAATAAATCCTTGTTGTTGCAGAACACAACAAATGCCGGTGGCTTTGTAGAGGCTTGTGTCATGTAGTAAAGCTTTAATCTCTTGCCCTTGTCTGAAGGGGGCTGTACTCTTGCGGTTGCGTAAGAAAGAAGGTCATTAAGCATACCTGTAGTAATTCTACGTGCATTCTGCTCTGCGGTGTACTTAATCATCTCAAACAGCTTGTCTATACGCTGACCTGTCAGTGCGGAAATAAACACAAACGGCGCATAAGACATAAAGGAGAAGTCCACCTCAAGCTTTTTGCGGAATTCGTTCATTGTCTTATCTGTCTTTTCAATGCTGTCCCACTTGTTTACGGCAATTACACAGGCCTTGCCCTGCTCGTGAGCGTAACCGGCAACCTTGCTGTCCTGCTCTGTATAGCCCTCATTTGCGTCAATCATAATAACGCAGACGTCTGCCCTGTCGATTGCCATATATGCTCTCAGCACACTGTAGCGTTCTACGTTTTCAATAACCTTTGATTTGCGGCGGATACCTGCCGTGTCGATAAACACGAATTTCTCTCCGTCACGCTCAATTACTGTATCAATTGCGTCACGTGTTGTTCCCGCAATATCAGAAACAATAACACGCTGTTCTCCTGCAATTTTGTTGATAAGTGAGGATTTACCCGCATTAGGCTTACCGATAACCGCTACCTTGATAATGCCCTCATCGTATTCTTCAACGTCCTCATCGGGCATAAATTCAAATGCTGCGTCAAGTAAGTCACCTGTACCGTGACCGTGTACAGAGGAAACAGGGATAGGTTCGCCCAACCCTAAGTTGTAAAATTCATAGATATCGGCAGGTGGTTCACCTAAGGAGTCGCATTTGTTTACACAAAGGACTACAGGCTTACCGCTCTTTAACAGCATTGAGGCAACGCTTTGGTCATTTGCTGTCATACCTGTGGTGATGTCCACCACGAAAATTATAACATTAGCGCTGTCAATGGCTAGTTGTGCCTGTGCCCTCATCTGTGAGAGGATAATGTCCTTGCTGTCCGGCTCAATTCCCCCTGTGTCAACAAGCATAAAGGGTTTATTGCGCCATTCTGCCTTGCCGTAAATTCGGTCACGTGTAACGCCGGGAGTGTCCTCTACTATGGACAGGCGCTGACCCATAAGCTTATTGAAAAGTGTGGATTTGCCCACGTTAGGGCGGCCAACAATTGCTATAAGTCGGTTCATTTATATCAAATCCTTTCTTTTATGGCTGCACCGCACAATTATTGTCGTGGTGTTGCCTTATCTTCTCTCTGTTCTTTTTATAACCCTCACGTCGGTACCTACGAAGGTTAATTCCTCAAAAGTGCCTAAACGTGAAATTATTCTGTCGCCGTATCTTGACAGCATGTCAGGATATTCAAGGTTTGTGCTGACAACAGTGGGCTTTCCTGCATTTATACGGTTGTTTATAATATTATAAACGGCGGAAAGGCTGAACTTGTTTTCAAATTCAGAGCCTAAGTCGTCTAACACCAGCAAGTCGGGTTCGCAAAGCTTTTCTAAGGTGTTTCCCACTCTTCTGCCGAACTGCTCCTGCTCTGCCATTCTGATAAGGTCAGGTGCCGAACCGTAAATTACACTATACCCCTTTGCTAAAACAACCTTAGCTATACTTAATGAAAGGTGTGTTTTGCCAAGTCCTGTACCGCCTCTCATAAATATTCCCATGCTTTTTGTGGGAATATGAAAATCCTCTGCGTAAGCCTTGCAGAAATTAAGATTTTCAGTCATAACCTCTCTTGCCGTAGCACCGTAGGGGGATAATACCTTTGTATTATCATAATAATCCAGCCTGAAATCAGAAAAATTACAAAGCTGCATAGGGGTGCCTTCGTTCATTTCCTCTGCGGCAAGACGCCTTACAATCTCCATAAAGCAGCTGCAATGTCTGTCGTTATAAACACCGCTGTCTTTACAAAGCTCACAGGTGTATCTTAAATCAAGATAATTTGCGGGGTAGCCTTTTTGTACCAAGCCATTACGCATTTTATCCTGCAGCATAAGGTTTTCGTTTTCTATTTCCTTGAATTTTCTGTCAAATTCCCATTTTTCCAGCCCCTCTGCAATAAGGAGCATTATTTTTGCGCTTGTATTCCGCAAATCTCTGCTTGACTTATAAATATCGGGGTGCTTTTCCTTGATTTCACGCTCCGCCATTTCAAGCAGACGTTCATTTCTGCTGCGGCGGCTCTGCATTTCAATTTCTGCCGCCTCATAAAATTTTCTGTCAAAGCTCATTGTTTCTTCCTGTACCTTTCATAAGCGGATTGTTCAAGCATTGATATATCAAAACTTGCGGCGGTGCTTGTAGCTGCGGCAGGTTTATTCTCTTTTGTGAGCTGTTCGGGAGAGGTAATCCCCTTGTCAAACCAGCTTTTCAGAATTGCGTCCATGTAGGGAAAGCTCAGCTTTCCTGTTGCGTCAAGGGTTCGCTCATAAGCCTCTTCTATCATTTCCTGACTTATGCCCATTTCCGCCCAAGAGGAAATAAACTCCTTCTGCTTTGCGGAAAAAACACTTGTCATGCGGAATTTCGTGTGGAGCCTGTTTTCAAGAGAGGTGCGCTCCTTAAGCTGATTTATGCGTTCCTCTGCCTTTTCGATATTGCCAATACCGTTGCTGTACCAATCAAGGGCTACGGATTTCATGTAGGCAGGGGTTGCCTTATCAATAGAAAAGCAGTATTCCACCAGCATTGCCGCTACTTCAACAGGCAGACCCACTTCCTCTGTTATCACCATAAGTATATTCCGTTCGCTGTGCTTTAAAGGACGGCCAACCCGCCTTTCAAAGCTCTGACAAAGGAATTTGAAAGCCTCATTACCGTTGACGGCGGCCGCAACCTCTTTCGGCGGAAAATGAGTGTCGGCGGTAAGCTTTACCTTTATTTCAGCCGCACGTTTATCTGCGGCAGGTTCAGCCACAGGTACGGGTTTAAAGTGGGGTTCGGTATTTTCAGGGGGCATAAGCTCCCCTTCCACGTTTGAGAGAATATTCATGTTCTCCCAATAAATAAGCGCGTCTGCAACTGTACCTGCACCAACCCCGACAGCCGCCCCTATCTCTTCGGGGGTAAGCTCCTTACCGGGATTGCCTAAAATGTACAGCAAAACCTTCAGGTGGTCCCCGTTAGTCAGCTTTAAACTGTCGGCAACCACTGAGGGTACTGCAAATATTCTGTTCCATACGCCTAAATTAATTCTGATTGCCAAAGGTTCCACCTCCATATTGCATAATTCGGCACGATTAATAATAGTATATCACATTTTTTTGGAAAAAGCAATGGCTTTATTTTTATAACCCCATAAAAATACCCCCGCAAATGCGGGGGTGTAGCACTAACATATTATCTTAAGCCCATTTGCCACAAGGTGGTTTAAAGGGGATAGGTCGGTGATTCCAGTTCTAAAAACGACTATCTATTATCTCAACCCCATTTGCCGCAAGGCGGTCTAAGGGGGAACGGTCGGTAATTCCTGTTTCAATAATAGTCAGCGAAGTAAGATTTTTAAGACTGTTTAAAGGGGTAAGGTCAATGATGTGTTCGTTACCGACAAAACCTAGCACAGTAAGATTTGTAAGGCCGCTTAAGGGGGTAAGGTCGGTAATTCCTGCCTGTTCAAAGCTAAGCACTGTAAGATTTTTCAGCTCACTTAAAATTGAAATATTTTCAATTCGTGTATTTGCAATAATCAGTTCAGTAAGATTATTAAGTTTTTTTAAGGGTGCAAGGTCGGTAATTTCCATATCGCTAAGAGTCAGCTTAGTGAGATTTATAAAATCGCTTAAGGGAGTAAGGTCGATGATTTCAGTTCCATAAAAACGCAGAGTAGTCAGCTTTGTGCAGCTACTTAAGGGGGTAAGGTCAGCGACTTGTTCGTTGCAGCCGAAATACAGCTCAGTAAGATTTGTAAGGCTGCTTAAGGGGGTAAGGTCGGTAATTTTCATACTGTTGAGAGTCAGCTTAGTAAGATTTGTAAGACTGCTTAAGGGAGTAAGGTCGGTAATTTGTTTGCCATCAAGAGCCAACGCAGTAAGATTTGTAAGACTACTAAAAAGGGGGAGGACGGTGCTTTCTACTCCAATATATAATACACGCTCAAGGTCAGGGAGCTTTTCAAAAACAACTGCTATGCTGTCAATAAAACCATTAAATCTTATACTTACAATCTTATCAAGTAAACCTGATTTTTCAATTACCGCAAAATAATTGTCGCTATACTCAAAATAATCACTACAAAGATTTTTGGCAAAAGATTTAATGTCGCTCAGCTCATCAAGTGCCGCGCTGTCAAAGCCAACGCTCACTAAATCATTTGCTATTTCATCATCGCTGCGTTCTTTAAAATAATTTTCATAGCTATCTACTATTTTTCTGAACTTTGTAAAATTGTAATTCATAAAAAACATTCCTTTCCGTTTTTTACATTGTAACACATATTTTGACAATTTACAATGATTTATTTAATTATTTCAAGCCCATTTGCCACAAGGCGGTCTAAGGGGGAGAGGTCGGTGATTCCGGTCCGCTTAAGGTTCAGCCAATCAAGTTTTGTAAATTCACTTAATGCAGTGACATCAGTGACTTCGGTATCCTCAAGATTCAGACTATGCATATTTACTAACTTACTTAATGGCGTAAGGTCAGCAATTTCGGTATCATTAAGGTCCAACGCAGTAAGATTTGTCAGCTCACTTAAGGGAGAAAGGTCAGTAATTTTCGTCTGTTCAAGGTTCAACTCATCAAGTTTGATGAAACCGCTTAAGGGGGTGAGGTCGGTGATTTGAGTGTCATTAAGGTTCAGCCAGGTCAGGTTTTTTAACCCGCATAAAGGCGCAAGGTCAGTAATTTCCGTCTGTTCAAGGCTAAGTTCGGTGAGATTTTTCAGCTCACTCAAGGGGGTAAAATCTGCTATTTTTGTTCGCTCAAGATTAAGCTTAGTCAGCTTTGTCAGGTTGCGCAAGAAAGCAATGTCGGTAATTTCCGTCCACATAAGATTAAGCTGAGCAAGATTTGTCAGATTGCCTAAGGGAGCAGGGTCAGAAATTTCAGTAGACATCAGATTAAGATAAACAAGCTTTGTCAATCCGCTTAATGGTGCGGAATCAACAACAGGTGAGCCCTCAATATTCAGCTCAGTGAGATTTATAAGTCCCCTTATAGGGGAAATGTCTTTAACTAAGGTTTCTCTTACGTCAAGTTTAGTGAGATTAAGTCCGCTTAATGGGGTCAGGTCAGTAATCGGGGTCAAGGAAATATCCAACACGGTCAGGTTTTTAAACTCACTTAAAATTGAAATATCTTCAATTCGTGTCCACGAAACATTCAGTTCGGTAAGATTTTTAAGTTCTCTTAAGGGGGCAAGGTCGGTGATTTGAGTAGACATAAGACTAAGCTTAGTGAGATTTTCAAGTTTGCTTAATGGTGTAAGGTCAGTGATTGAAGTGTCGTTAAGTTCAAGCTCAACAAGGCTTGTCAGCTTACTTAAGGGAGCAAAATCGGTAACTGAAGTTACACTAAGGTTCAGTTCGGTAAGATTTGTTAGTCCACTTAAGGGAGTAAGGTCAGTAATCTGACTCCACATAAGGTTCAGCTTAGTAAGATTTGTCATGGTGCTTAATGGCGTGAAATCTGTAATCTCAGCGTCCATAATGTTCAGCCCTGTAAGATTTGTCAGCCCCCTTAAGGGAGTAAGGTCAGTAATTTCTGTAGCCGTAATATCTATACAAGTAAGGTTTGTGAAATCTCTTAAGGGTGCAAAATCCGTGTTTTTCGCCGCCCACAATGAAACACGCTCCGCCTTAGGGAGCAATTTCAAAACAGGTCCGTATTCACTGTTATAAGAGAATTTTATGTTTACAATTTCATCAAGAAAGCCTGATTTTTCAATTGCCGCAAAATGCTTTTCGTCAAAGAAAAAATAATCCTCACAAAGGCTTTTTGCAAAATATCTGACTTCATCTGACTCATCAAGTGCCGCTCTGTCAAAGCCGACGCTCACTAAATCATTTGCTATTTCATCATCGCT
>JAZUOE010000033.1:0-4644 GCA_045604505.1 Ruminiclostridium sp.
TCATGACTCAGGAATTATGCCAAAGAATACATAAGGAGAGAAAATAATGGACAAGCTTGACTACAAAAAGGAATATAAGGATTTATATCAGCCGAAAACCAAACCATCTATTATTGATGTGCCTGAAATGACCTTTATAACGGTTAAAGGAAAGGGCAATCCAAACACCTGTGATGAATATAAAGAGGCAATTGAAATACTGTATGGCTTATCCTTTTCAATAAAAATGTCAAAAATGAATGGCAGTCAGCCCGACGGATATTTTGAATATGTTGTTCCGCCGTTAGAGGGATTGTGGTATGTTAATGACGATAAATTTGACGGACTCAATATTACCGATAAGGAAAAATTTTGTTGGACTTCGATGATTAGGCAGCCGGAATTTGTTACTGCTGAAGTGTTTGAAAAAGCAAAAACCACGTTAAAAAAGAAAAAGCCTGAGCTTGATTTAAGTAAGGCAGAGCTTGTAAAAATGACAGAGGGGCTTTGCGTTCAGATTATGCACAAGGGTTCTTATGATGATGAACCTGATAGCATAAGAAAGCTGAAAGAGTTTGCTGCTGAAAACGGTTATGAAGAGGATTTTACCGAAAACCGTTTTCATCACGAAATATATTTCTCAGACCCAAGAAGATGCGCTCCTGAAAAATTAAAAACTGTTATTCGTCACCCTATAAAAACTTTGGAATAATTTTCATTTTTTGCAACCTTTTCTGTTTTTGCTGAGTTTTATAATCAAAGGGCAAAATTTAGTCTGCTAATGTGGTACGATATTCGTATGGGAAAGGAAAGTGATATTATGAAAAAAAGACGACTTATTTCTACAATATTATTATGCGGAATTTTAGCATTGACTTCATGTGGCAGTGAAAATGCTGCAAAAGATGCAGCCCCCTCTATAGAAGGCGGAGCGTCTGACGGTGCTTATGACTATTATGGTGATTATTCAGCGGAGTCAGATGGTTTTTCTGCAGGTTCTGAAGATTTTTCAGATGCAGGTTCCTATGAAAAAGCCGATACAGAGGCGGCAATGGATTATTATGAACCTGAAATCGAACCTTCTAAAGGCGAACAGACCATAGCACCTCATTCCGGTTTGCTGACAGGCGGAGAATGGAATGATAATTCTAATTTTGATTTTTGGACAGACCTTGTTTCACAAAGAACAGATTGGAATGGAATGGCTGAAAAATGGGATTTTCATACTACAGGACGTATTGCCGTAAAGGTGAAAAGCGGCGATGCACCTGCAGAGAATGTTTCTTTAAAACTCATGTCGGGAACAACAGTGTTATGGGAAGCAATGACCGATAATAACGGAAATGCTTATTTATTCAGAACTATCAGCAAAAACAGTCAGTATATGCCAACAAAAATCATAGCAGAGCAGGGCGGAAAACCACTTGGCGAATTTGATTATAACGGTGAAAACAGCATTGAACTTAATGTTCAGGCAAAGCAGTATGGCGGTGATATACTTGACCTTATGTTTGTGGTTGATACAACCGGTTCAATGGGTGATGAACTTGCTTATTTGCAGGTTGAATTGCAGGATATAATTGAACAGGTTGCCTCTGATAAGCAGATTCCTGTTCGGTTAAGTCTGAATTTCTATCGTGATGAAAGTGATGAATATGTAGTAAATCCTTTTGATTTCACACCTGATATTGATGATGCAATTCGATTTCTTTCTCAACAGTACGCAACAGGCGGCGGTGATTATGAAGAGGCGGTAGAAATTGCCCTTAATCATGCAATAAACGAAAGTACATGGCAGGAAGGAAACACAAAGTTAATGTTCCTTGTACTTGATGCACCACCTCATTATAATGAGGCTAATTCTCAAAAGCTTAAGGAACTTCTTGCTATGGCGGCTAAACATGGTATAAGAATTATTCCGGTTGCCTCAAGCGGTATTGACACTGAAACAGAATTTTTATGCCGTACTTTTGCAATTTCAACAGGCGGTACCTACACATTCCTCACCGACCACAGCGGTATAGGAAACAGCCACCTTGAACCAACTGTCGGCAATTATGAAGTTGAAAAGCTCAATGATATGATTGTCAGAATTATAGAAAGCTACCTTTAATATACAACACCGCAGTTATTCAAAGCTGCGGTGTTTTTGTATAAATTAATAAAAGCCATTGAAAAATAAGTTGTTATATGGTATAATATTAAAAAATAATTTTAAGGTGGGCAATATAATGAATATAATTTATAAAGCAACTCCATACAATGTAAAGCTTATCGGACGTACATATTACGACAATGAAAAGTTATGGTGCGGACTTTCAGGTTCAGGTATTGAATTTGCTTTTTCAGGCAAAAGATGTGAAATCAGAGTTGGCGGCGATAGCATAGCAATGAGCGACAACCCTGATAATGTTAAAAATAAAGCTCGTTTTGCAATTTATATGAACGGTAATCGTGTAGTTGATGATATTGTAAAAGGTAAGAGCAAAAATTATACAATCATTGACTTTGATGAAGATGTAAGTGCTGTTATTTCTGTTGTTAAGCTTTCAGAGGCGGCAATGTCATCTATTTATATCAGTCAGATTGACGTAGACGGTGTAATTGCGCCAACTCCTGATAAAAGTTCATTTATTGAGTTTATCGGAGATTCTATTACCTGCGGATATGGAATTGATGATGAGGACGAAAATCACGATTTCTCTACTTCAACAGAAGACGTTACCCGTGCTTATGCTTACCGTACAGCAAAGGAACTTGATGTTGATTACAGCATGGTTTCTTACAGTGGATATGGCATTATTTCAGGATATACAGGAGATGGTGTAAGAAACGCAAATGAACTTGTGCCGCCTTACTATGAAAAATTAGCATATACAATCGGCGATTTCGGAGCAGTAAAACCACAGAATCTTATGTGGAATTTCAAAACTCGTCAGCCTGATTTAGTTCTTATTAATCTTGGCACAAATGATGATAGTTTCTGCTTGGAAGATGAAGAGAAAAGAACAGAATTTTGTGAAAAGTATGTAGAGTTTCTAAAAACTGTCCGTAAAAACAATCCTGAAAGTAAGATTGTATGTGCTTTAGGAATTATGACCGACCGTCTTTGTCCTTATGTAGAAAAAGCCGCAGCAGATTATGTTTCTCAGACAAACGACAAGAAAATTTCAACCTTCCGCTTTGATGTTCAGCTCCCTGAAGACGGTTATGCTGCTAATTGGCACCCCACAGCCAAAACTCATGGCAAAGCGGCTGAAAAGTTAACTGCATATCTTAAAACATTATTATGATAGAAATGTATATATCTTTAATGCGGCTTGTCAATATATTCGGTGCTGCAAATCCCGATATACACAAGCTGATTGAATATTACGGTGACGCACATAAGGTTTGTGAGGTAATAGAGAACGGAAAATGTGAATATCCTGATAAAAGTATTACCGAAAAATCAAAATATGCAACTGTTGATAAAATGCAGAAAATTATTGAACAATGCGAAAAGCGAGATGTTCACCTTGTTTGCTTGTATGAAAAGAGCTACCCTAAAATGCTTAAGGAGATTTATAATCCACCGGTCCTTCTTTTCTACAGAGGTAGTCTTGATTGTCTTAAAAACAAATGCCTTTCGGCTGTTGGTTCAAGAGAAATAACTGCTTATATCAGCAAATTGACATATAAAATTGCAACCGATTTATCTAAAAACGGAATTACCTTGATTAGCGGCATGGCGCATGGAGTTGACAGTACTGTTCATAGCGCTTGTGTCAATTTGGGCAATCCTACCGTTGGTGTTCTTGGTTGTGGCGTCTTTTATGATTACCCTCGCGGAAGTTCAGTTCTTAGAAGTGATATTATCCGTAATGGCGGATTATATTTATCGGAGCTGTTTCCTAGCGTCAGCCCTTCGCCCGAATATTTTGTTGCACGTAACAGGATAATTGCGGGATTATCGGGTGGAACAATTGTATTTCAGGCGGGAGTAAAAAGCGGTTCTCTTATTACAGCAGATTATGCTGTTCAAGAGGGAAGAGATGTATTTTGTGTTCCGCCGCCTGACATTATGGACGAACATTATTTTGGTGTGATTGATTTCCTGCGTGATGGTGCAATACCTGTATTCAACCATGATGATATATTGAAATTCTATGAAAGTAACTTCTAATAAACGAAAAGCACACGGATTTAATTTCCGTGTGCTTTTTTGTTATTAATTTTTTAATAAATCTTCATCATCATCAGATTTTCCGTAAGAAAGCCTTTTCATTTCAGCCTTATATGCTGCAGCGAAAGACCTTGATATTTGGTCAGAATCATCTTTGAAGCCGAACTGCTGAAACAGGCTGCGCACCTTGTAATGTTCATTTCTTTCAAGAATAATCAACGGTATTTTAGGTACAGGAGCCTCAGCGATGGTTAATGAAATTCTTTCAAGTTCAACAGCGTTTAAAGGTTCTGTAATTACAAAACCTGCGTATTTTTCCTTATTATCAAGAATATCCTGAATTTCAGGAGAAGAGGGTGAAACTAAAATGATTCTTCTGTTGGGTGTGTTGGGAAGTCGGATTTTACTTTCACAATATCCGGCTAAAGCAGCGTTTGAAGAAACTATAACAATGCTGTCAAATCTTGAATTTATAAGCGAAAAATTATCATCTGAAATAC
>JAZUOE010000034.1:0-15831 GCA_045604505.1 Ruminiclostridium sp.
TTGTTAGATGCTTCAGCCATATAGTTTACTACGTCTTCGTTAAGGCCTAAGTTGAGGATTGTGTCCATCATACCAGGCATAGGTGCACGTGCACCGGGACGTACGGAAACGAGAAGAGGGTTAGTCTTATCGCCGAACTTCTTACCTGTAACTTCTTCCATCTTAACGATGTATTCGTTAATCTGAGCCTGAATTTCGTCGTTAATCTTACGACCGTCATCATAGTAAGCTGTGCAAGCCTCAGTAGAAATTGTAAAGCCCTGAGGTACAGGAAGACCCATGTTGGTCATTTCTGCAAGGTTAGCACCCTTACCGCCGAGGATTTCACGCATATCTGCATTACCCTCGGAGAATAAATAACAATACTGATGTGCCATTGGTATTACCTCCAATAAAATAAAATAGTTCCGCAGCTTGTCCATACGTTTTGTAAAACTTCCGATTTTTTATACCGATAGTATTAAAAACTTATGGTTTGCCACATAACACATATATTATAGCATATTTTTTTATTAATTGCTACTCTTTTTTTAAAAATTTTTAAAAAAATTTGGAAAATTTGCGCTATTTTTTCACCCTATTCAGAAAAACGCAGATAATAAGGTTGTTTTTTACAATATCAGCATTTTTCTGCAAGTAAAACCGCCCCCGATTGCTTTCGAGGGCGGTAAAAATATTCAATTAGCCGAGAACAACTTCAACGGTATGTTCGCCGTTAGCAAATGCGGGAACCACATTGCCCTCAACAGCCTTACCGTCAACTGTCATGCTCTTTACGCCGCTGCAAACGTGGTCAGGGTTAGAAACCTTGATGTTGTATGTAGCGCCACGGAAGAGTCTGGAAATTGTAAAGCCGTCCCATTCATGAGGAATAGAGGGGCTGATTTCAAGACCGTCGTACTTAGGCTTGATACCGAGAATGTACTGAGAAATTGCAACGAAGTTCCAAGCAGCTGTACCTGTAAGCCAGCTGTTCTTAGCCTCGCCGTGACGGGGGGCGTACTTACCTGCAATCATCTGAGCGTAAACGTAGGGCTCAGTTCTGTGAAGGTCAGATGCTTCTTCACGGAATGCGGGAGCAATCTTTGAATAGTATTCAAATGCCTTGTCGCCTCTACCTGCAAATGCCTCTGCACACATAATCCATGCATTGTTATGGCAGAAGATACCTGCATTTTCCTTATAACCGCCGGGATATGTAGAAATTTCACCGTATTCGATGAAGTATCTTGTGAATGCGGGGTTGTTAAGAACAAGACCGTGGTCGGAGTTAAGATACTTAGCTACGCTGTCAAGAGTCTTGATGTCATCGCCTGTTTCCTTGCCAAGACCTGCAAGAACACAGAATCCCTGAGGTTCGATAAAGATTTTACCTTCTTCACATTCATGTGAACCAACCTTGTTACCAAAGTTGTCATAAGCACGAAGGAACCATTCACCATCATAGCCGTATTCCATTGTGAGTTTCTTCATCTTTTCGATTTCAGCCTCAGCTCTCTGAGCCTCAGCCTCATCACCCTTAAGACGGCACATAGCAGCGTATTCGGGAGCGATAAAGCAGAACATACCTGCAATCATTACAGACTCAGCTGTCTGGCTGTAGAAAGGCGGTTCTGTGAACATTTCCTTGTTGTTGTATGTCTGGAAGGACTCGCCGGGCTTGTCAGAGAAACAAGAAAGGTTAAGACAGTCGTTCCAGTCAGCACGTCCGCTAAGAGGTAAGCCGTGAGGACCAACCTTCTTTACAACGTGGTTGAATGCTCTCTTCATGTGGTCAAGCATTGTAGCAGAAAGCTCTTCCTTATTTTCGTAAGGAACCATTTCATCAAGGATAGCAACATCGCCTGTTTCCTTGATGTATGCAGCTGTAGCAAGAATCATCCACAGCGGGTCATCATTGAAGTTGGAACCAAGTTCGTGGTTACCCTTCTTTGTAAGAGGCTGATACTGGTGATATGCACCGCCGTCCTCAAGCATAGGTGCAGCGAGGTCGATAAGTCTTTCTCTTGCACGAGCAGGAATCTGATGTACGAAACCAAGTAAATCCTGGTTAGAGTCACGGAAGCCCATGCCTCTGCCGATACCGCTTTCAAAGTAAGATGCGGAACGGGACATGTTGAATGTAACCATGCACTGATACTGGTTCCAGATATTAACCATACGGTTAACCTTTTCATCGGGAGAATCAACATGGTACTGGCCAAGAAGGCTGTTCCAGTGTTCCTTAAGCTCAGCAAAAAGCTTGTCTGCCTTTTCAGCAGTATCGCACATAGCAATCATTTCGTGAGCCTTTTTCTTGTTGATGATATTCTTCTTGGAATTTGCAGTTGTGATAATCTTATCATCAGGAGTAAGGTCAGGAGCGAACTTTTCGTCTACAGGGTTTTCAACATAACCTAAAACGAATACTAAATCCTTGCTTTCTCCAGCCTCTAAGTCGATTTCAACATAGTGAGATGCAACAGGGGACCAACCGTCAGCAACAGAATTGCTGGGTGAACCCTGCATAACAGTCTGAGGTTCGCCAAAGCCGTTGTAAAGGCCTAAGAAACTTTCTCTGTCTGTATCAAAGCCCTTGATTTTTGTATTTACGGAATAGAATGCGAAATGGTCGCGTCTTTCCTTATATTCTGTCTTGTGATAAATTGTGGAGCCCTCGATTTCAACTTCACCTGTGTTAAAGTTTCTCTGGAAGTTTGTAGAGTCATCGTTAGCGTCCCAAAGGCACCATTCAAGGAAACTGAAAAGCTTAATCTTCTTGAAAGCACCTGTCTTGTTTGTAACAGTAACCTTCTGAACTTCACCGTTGAAATCCTGAGGAACGAAGAAAGTAACCTTTGCCTCGATACCCTTAGATTCGCCCTTGATAATGGTGTAACCCATACCATGACGACATTCGTAAGCGTCAAGTTCAGTCTTTACAGGAGACCAGCCAGGATTCCATACATGACCTTCGTCATTAATATAGAAATAGCGTCCGCCCATATCAACCGGAACGTTGTTATAGCGGTAACGTGTAATACGGCGAAGTCTAGCGTCTTTATAGAAGCTGTAACCACCTGCTGTATTTGAAATAAGTGAGAAAAAGCCCTGTGTTCCCAGATAGTTAATCCAGGGGTAGGGTGTACGGGGAGAAGTAATGACGTATTCCTTATTGGCGTCGTCAAAGTAACCGAATTTCATAAATTTATCCTTTCCTTCCTGTTGGGGTGGGTTCGGTGTTTCTGACAACACCGACACATCCATTATATAACATTTTCATTAAAATATCAATAGCTGAAAACGATAACAAAAAATTTTACAAATACAACAAAATAAAAGCAATTTTTTTGTATAATTTTTCAGATAAAAAAGCGACCTGTTACCGACTCACGCCGGAACAGGTCAAATGCAACTTGGATTCAATAAAGCGACGTCCTGAATAACCATTCCTTCGCCTTACAAATACATTATAGACATTAATTCGCCTTTTGTCAACGGATTTTCTCAAAAAAAACTAAATAATTTTTTAGTTTGTCGAATTGCGTCGAAATATACTTCTAAAAAACAGTATTTTATAGACAAATTATACCGAAAAGTAGTATTTTCCATTCGATATATTCCGAATTATAGGATTTTTCTGATTAAAAATACGATTTGCTCTATAATAAAATATAGGGGTGATTTAATTGGATATAGGATATGCGATACAAAATCTGCTCGATAATAACAATATGACGCAGAAAGAACTTGCCAAAGAAATTAATATACCTGCTGCTACTCTCAACGGATACATTAAAAATCACCATCAACCCGATTACCAGACACTTATAACCATAGCAAAATTCTTTAACGTTACAGTAGATTATCTTCTTCATTATACGGTAGAGTCAAAACCTGCCGAAACAAAGCTGGTGAATAACTTCCGCTCTCTTGACCATTCCCAGCAGGAGCTTGTTTTATCTATGACAGAGCTTATGATAAAGCAGAATAAAGCGAAAAGAATGCAGAAAAAATAACTAACAGACGGTATGCTGCTACCGTCTGTTTTGTTTTTATTCCCCAACCTTCGTATTCTTACCAACAATAAATGCTACAAAGGCACCTACTGCAAGACAGATAAAGCCTGTAAAGGTTGCTATATTCAGCCCGAATCCTGCAGGGAAAATTACATAAATCGAACCTGCAACAAGTCCTAAAATTGCACTGTACACAATAAGACTGTATTTTTTCATAAGCCATGTGATAAGTCTTGCGCCAATTACAAGACCAATGACTGCTCCGATTGCGCAAGGGAGAATAATTGCAAAATCAAGGTCCTTTACCGCCGCAATAATAGTTGAGTAAACACCAAGTGTCATCATTACGAAGGAACCGCTGACTCCGGGAATAATCATTGCAATTGCCGCTATAAAAAGTGCAGCCATCATAGTTATGAAAAACTTTACGTCCATTTTATAGCTGACGGAAAGCTCCATATTTTCAAGCGTGTCAGAATAGCGACCTAAAAGAGTAACTGTGTGGCTGCTGTGAGGTTCAATAACTGCTCCGTCCTCGTTAATAATAGCATTATAGGCATCTCTGTCTTCAAATTCCACTCCTATAAAACCTAAAATTTTGTTTACGGTAGATTCGGAGAAGGTCATTTTTCCGCCTGTGGTGGCTGTTCCAATCTTGGGGTCAATTCTTCCTTCGCCTAAGTCAATTTCCCATTCGTTTACAACTCTGTTGCTGTCATTATAAATAACAATAGAGGTGTAGTCGCCGTCAATTGCCGTTTCATAGCGATAAAGGTCAGTTGAACCATTTTCAGCTATAGCAAGACCCACAACTGCCGCTAAACCTATTATAAAAGGAACAACACAAACAGGCTTAAACTTATCCTTAACTGTAGCATTACGGACAATAAGCGGAACACTGCCAATAATAAGGCCCATAAAGAACATATTTGTCTGAGTAGGGAAGTTGGTAAACAGCCATGTTATAACAAACGCAAAACCAACTATACCGATAACTGCGCCTATTCCGAAGAAAATCAGAAATACAATATTTTTCTTTATTTCCTTTAAATTAAGCGTCAAAGCACCACAAACCTTATCGTAACACCCGAACACAACCAACATTGTACCGCCGCTGACTCCGGGAATTACGTTCGCTATACCGAACACAAGTCCGTACAGCATAGCAAGAATATTCTGCATTATAAAACGCCTTTCTTATTTTGATGAATGTTTCATTATTTCAGAGGGAATCTGAGATACAAGAGTTATTACAAGAGCAATTATGGGCATAAGAACATTGACTGATTCAAGTCCCACTGCAGTATTTACAACAGGAACGAACACTAATAATAACGCAAAAAGAACAGTAACGCCTGAAATCATTCCGGCAAAGGACTGTCCGGCTTTAAATGCGTCTGTAATGCTCTTATCGGAAAGGTTTATCCAACCTGAAATAATCAGACCAAACACAAAAATCAACAGGAAGTTACTTGCTGACTGGTCAGTTAACTGGGTAACAGTTTCTGCACTGTTGACACCATAACCTGAGGAAATAAGATAGAATACTATTTCTGCCGCACAAAGTCCGAAAGACTGTATGAGAGGACGAACAAAGAATTTCTTGCGGATTCGTCCTGCACCGATAAAATAGGACGCTTTTATGTCCGCTTTTAAATCACTGCTATTATCAATAAACATAAATGACAATGCAGGAACAATAAGAATGCCTATAATACCATAAATTATAGGTGTAATAACCTGCTGAGTGCCTAAGAAAAGGTTCAGGCAGGAGAATACAGCAAGTGTGATGATAGCAGTTATATTAAGAGAGATACAGCGTTTTACGTTACCGTAAATCTGACGCGCTACCTTTAATATATCAACTACATTTTCAAAGTCATTGTCACTTACTACAAGCTCACAAGCCTCGCCTGTTGCTCCTGTAGCATTTCCGGCAGCGGTTATACCAACATCAGCCTGTTCAATTATATTACTGTCAGCGTTTGCGTCGCCTGAAACAGCAACAACCTCTCCTGCTTCCTGCAGCATTCTGATAATTTCAGGCTTTTGGTCAGGAGTGATACGTGCAAAAATGCCGACATCAGTTAAATCAAGCTTGTCACCTGTAAGGGCAGCCTCACGCAGCTGTTCCCCTGTAATCACACCCTCGTTTTTAAGACCTATCTTACGGGCAATGGAGAGTGCAGTTTCAGGATTATCACCTGTAGTCATTATTACCTTTATACCCGCCTTTGTGCAGCTCTTAACCGCATAGGGAATATTATCCCTTGTGGGAGTGTCGAATGCCATAAGGCCAATGAAATTGTAGCGTAAATCCTTAAGGGTTTCGGGAATTTCATCATTTTCGGTCAACTGCAGGAATGCTGCAGCAAGTACAAGGCAGCCTTGCTTTTCATAAGCGGTTTTCTTGTTCTGAACAGTATAGAGAATGTCAGACTGCACATCGCAAAGAGGCATAAGTACATCGGGAGAACCCTTTATGCAAAGAAGTCTTGCACCGTTTATATTCCAAAGATTGCCTGATGCGCCCACTGCCGAATCAAAGGGGTATTCCTTAAGCAGTTCGTTTTCCTGAAGTTCTGCAACATCTGTGCCTTTAAAGGTTGCCGCAAGGATAATTGCCTGGTCAACAGCACCCACACTTTCCTTCTTTTCGCAGGAAAGGACAGATACGTTAGTCATCATCTGTGAGTTTGCTGTAACCTCATCTGCAAGTTCCATACGGTTCTTTGTAATATTGCCTGTCTTATCTATACATATACAGCTGACCGCACTTAAATGCTCAATTGAGCTGAGATTTTTAATTGAGGCATTCCTTTCCTTGAGCCTTTTTGAGCCCTTTATGTAATAAATGCGAATAATCGACTCAAGCTCCGCAGGAATAAAGCAAAGCGCAAAGGCAATTGCGGGGTAAAATGTGTTGTATAATGTATTAAGTATGGGATTTTCAGCAAAAATGTCAATTGCCGAAAATCTGTATAATGCCGCAAAAGCAAGGATAACAGCAGAGGCTAATGTTAAAATATTGCATACTCTGTGTACGGTTTTTTCAATGTTGGTAAGGTAGCCGTCACCTTCTTCTTCAGAACCATAAGCCTTGAAAAGCTTTGTGTCAACGCCTGTACCCGTTACTCTAGCAAGAAGGTAGCCTGTGACAATCTTTGTGCCTTTATAAATGCAGCTCCTTTTCAGTTCCTCATTCAGACTGTCTGCGCCTGTGATTTTCTGAACAGGGGTGCGGTCGCCTGTAAATATGCTTTCATCAACAGTAAGGTCGTGTATTTCAAGAAGATGTGCGTCTGCAGGGACATTCTCTCCTTCTTCCAATACAATAATATCGTCAGGGACAAGACGCTCACGGTAAATCTGACGGATTTCACCCTCTCTCACCACATTGCAGGTGATTTTAGAGCTTTTCTTCATTCCGTGAATTATTTCCTCGCACTTTTTGCCCTTGATTATTTCGGTAACTGCGTAAATTGCCGCAAGTACACCGATTATTACACCTGAAACTATCTCGCCTATACCCTCAGAGGCACTAATGCCATATAAAAGGCTAAGCACTGCCGCAGCGACAAGAAACAAGAATTTAAAACGGAAAAATACACTTATGGAGAAAAATTTCTTTTCCTTTTCCTCTTGCTTTGTTTCGTTGTTATAGCCGTATAGCTTTATATTTTCGGCAGCCTTTGCGTCATCAAGACCGCTGCATTCGTATTTGAAATCCTTAAGCTGTACCAAAATAAACGTCCTTTCACACTATGGGTTTGCATTTCAACTTAGTATTATACCATATATTTCTGAAAATTGCAACTAAATGGCGAATAATATATAACTAAGAAAGATTTTGTAGAAACGGAAAACCGCAGAAATAAAATTCCTGCGGTCTGCCGTATTTATTTTATGGAAGGATAAACTCCGAAAGGTGTCATAAGCTAAGCGCCGTTACAAAGCGGCTTTTCCAGTATTCTGTGGTTATATCGGCTTTCTTTACTTTTTCGCCGGGATATGGGCTGTATATCATTATACCGCCGCCTGTGTAAATTCCACCAAAAGACGCATTACCGTCAGGTTCATCTGAAAAATACACTACATCTCCTGCCTTTATGCCGTCATAGTCTGTATTTTCGCCCCAGTTAAGCTGTTCACTTATCTGTCGGGGGCAGCTTATATATCCGTTTTCACGGAGAACATAATATATAAAGCCCGAGTTGTCAAACCCCTCTGTGGGAGAGGCACCGTCAACAGCAAACTCAATGCCGAGCAGTGCCTCTGCTGTCATTACGATTTTATTTTCGTAATCCACATCAGGAAGGAGTTCAGGCGTAGAAGTAGTCGCAAGGGTTATTATTTCTGTAGGAGCTGTGGTTGTTACAGGCACTGAAGTTTCAGCAGTCGTTGTAGTTGTCCCCATAGACTCCTTTTCTTCGTTATTTCCTATACAGGCGGATATAATCAGAATAAGAATAAATGGTATTATTATCAGTAATCTTTTCATTTTTTGTTCCATTGCTTTGTTCTGTCTATATTATATGCCATTCAAAGCCGAAATGCAATAACAAATCGGTTACAATTCGGTTTCAATTTGGTTACAAATTCTTTATATTTATTACAATTTGTAATAATTATACTGTAAGTGTACCGTTTCCTGAAATTCTCAGCAGTAAAATCTGTTCTTCCTTGCCTGTAAGGGCATTTATATAAACCAACACATTCTGACCACTTTCGCCCACGCATTTCACCTCATAACAGAACACCTCATTAAGCCCCGAAGAGGGAATTACACATAAATCAGCATCAGTAACTCTGAGACTGTCAGAAACAAGGCTTATTGCCTTTTCTTCAGATATTTTCGGTGTGGGCAAGTCACGGATAGTATGATTTGTCAGGTATCCGCGTAAATCAAATGAAAGAATATCCCCGTTATCTAACGCAACTCCAACCTTGATAAGGTCAGTATACATTGTTACATCATTTTGTTCAGCGGCGAAATTCACGATACACACACCGCCCTGTACTTCATAATACGTGTCTTCCGCACTCATTATGCCTAGCTTTTCAAGGTATTCTTCAGCAATTTCCGTTGCCTTTCCCGCTGTTATATTCTGACGGTCAATCTGTCTGCCTGAAAGCATATATGAATAATAGCCACCCGCTTTGGTTACAGCTACAGTAAAGGTGTCATTTTCAAACACGTAAGAGGGCATTTTGCCGCTTTCATCACCGGTTCTTTGTAAATCTTCCGCGCCTGTCAGCTTTATAGCACGGCGAAGAGCCTCTTCCTGACTGATTTCCTTTTCGTCCTTAAGCATTATGGGTTCCCTTTCCATAATATGGTCAGAAAAGGGGCCGTCATAAATAAGGGTAGGGTAATTGTTGTCAAGATTTTCAAAATCTTTAAAGCCGTCAGTAACGGTAACGGTTTCATCAGCATTAAAGCTGTTTACCTTACCAAAGGTGACATCACCGCTTTGTATCTTCTGTTCCACCTGCCACATACTGCCGCTTAAATTCACTGCGTAATTATAAAGAGCGGCAATATTTGCTTTTTCATCATCGGTAAGGCTTTCTCCTGCTGCGCACTTATCTGCTAACGCTTTAGAATAATTACCCACTTGGGATAAAAAGCGGTAGGTCTGCTCTAAATCCAGTTCTTCAATAGGCAGTTGGGAGAGGGCACTCTTGGCGGTTGCTGCGTCGCTGCACAGCTTTCCTGAAAGATTTGACAGCATCGAAATACTATTGGTATACATACCTTTTTCTAAATTTGTCTTTATGTTGTCAAGATTAAGGGATAAGTCCTCAACCGCCCTCATATAGGTGTATTCAAGATTACGGATTGCCTGTTCCCTTTTTCCGTACTGAATGCCTGAAAAAATCATTAATGCTGTCACAATAGCAAGTGAAAATGTAACAACACGCACAAAGCCTCTTTTTGTAATAGTCATATAAATTTTCCTTTCTTTTAGATAAAAGTGGGGTTTTCCCTTGCTTATATTTTTGTGCAAATTTTTCTTAATATACTATTTAATATTTTGACAAATTGTGGTATACTTAAAAAGTATTGATTAAAATTGCAACAAAATCTTATTTTAAATAGTGTTATATAGTAAAGGAATGAAAAAATTGATATATTTAGACAATTCGGCTACCACGCGCCCCTGCGATGAGGCAATAAAGGCAGCCTGTGACAATATGGCGAATAATTTCGGTAACCCCTCCTCTCTGCATAAAGCGGGAATTGAGGCGGAAAAGGTTATTAAATCCGCTAAAAAGACAATTCTTGCAAAGCTTGGGCTTGACGGAGAAATATACTTTACTTCGGGAGCAACCGAAAGTAATAATACCGCCATTATGACAATCCCAAAAACCTATAAGCATAACGGCAAAAAGATTGTTTCTACTGCTATGGAACACCCCAGCGTCGCAGTCCCTATAGATAAGCTGTGTGAACAGGGTTATACCGTAACCCGCATTGCCCCTAAGGATTGCGAAAATTTTGAGCAGAGTATTATTGATGCAGTTGACGAAAATACAGCACTTGTCAGTGTTATGTGGGTCAACAACGAAACAGGATATATAACCGACACTGCTAAAATTTATAATGGCGTAAAACGAAAAAATCCAAAAACAATTGTTCATGTTGACGCAGTGCAGGGCTTTTGCAAGGCACCGCCCAAAACGCTTAAGGGGGATTTTATCAGCCTTTCCGCTCATAAAATTCACGGCATTAAAGGTATAGGCGCATTATATGTAGGTAAGGGTGTAAGATTTGAGCCTCTTTTATATGGCGGCGGACAACAGAAAAATCTCCGCTCCGGCACAGAGGCAGTTGACCTTATCGCCGGTTTTGAGGCCGCAGTAAAATTCTATCCCGATTGTACAAAAAAATATGAAGAGCTGAATAATCTCCTTTGTGAAAGGTTGTCCGCTCTTGAGGGTATTACAATCAACAGTTGCAACAACACTAAAAACATATTGAATTTCTCCGTAAAAGGAGTAAGGAGTGAAATAATGCTCCATTTCCTTGAGGAGAGGGAAATATATGTGTCCAGTGGGTCAGCTTGTTCAAAGGGTAAAACCAGCGGAGTACTTGCCGCATTCGGGGTAAAGGACGAGGACGCTGACAGTGCTATAAGAGTCAGCTTTTCCCCCTATACTGAAGAAAGCGATATTATCGCCTTAACTGAAGGCATTGAGCAGGGAATTGCACGTTTCAGAAGATGATTATACAAAATGTAAAGGAATGGTAAATATATGCAGGAAGTAATAATGGTAAAATACGGCGAAATTGCTTTAAAGGGTCTTAATAAGCACACCTTTGAAGATATGCTTATCAGAAATATTAAAAGAAGACTGAAAACTTGCGGTGAGTTTGATTATTCCCGCCGTCAGTCTACAGTATACATAAAGCCTCTTTCTGAGGACGCAGATATTGACGGTGCTATCGAAAAGCTTAAGTGCATTTTCGGTATTGCCGCTATTCAGCGTTCAGCTCAGCTCCCCAAAAACTGGGAAGAAATTGTAACTTTAGGTATGCCATACCTGGAAGATGTGCTGAACACAGCCAAAACCTTTAAAGTAGACGCAAAAAGAGCGGATAAGGCATTCCCCATGAAAACCCCTGATATTCAGCGTGAGCTTGGCGGAGCAATTTTATCTGCCTATCCCCACCTTTCTGTTGATGTTCATAACCCTGACGTTACAGTTATTCTTGAAATACGTGACACCCACGCTTTTATGAATGCAGAAAAAATTCAGGGTCAGGGTGGTATCCCTGTTGGCAGCAGCGGTAATGCTCTGCTCCTTCTCTCCGGCGGAATTGATAGCCCTGTTGCCGCTTATATGATGGCAAAAAGAGGTCTTAATGTTGACGCTATACACTTCCAAAGCCCACCTTATACCTCTGAAAGAGCGCTTATGAAGGTTGAAGAATTGTGTGAAAAGCTGACTCCCTATTGCGGTGATATTCGTTTCTACTGTGTTCCTTTCACAGAAATTCAGGAGGCGCTCCGCGATAACTGCCCCGAAGAATATTTCACCATTATAATGAGAAGATTAATGATGAAGATTGCTAACCGTATCTGCGAACAGAAGGACTACAAGGCACTTATTACCGGTGAAAGCGTGGGTCAGGTTGCAAGTCAGACCCTCATGGCACTTGCTTGTACTGACAGAGCAAGTGATGTGCCTGTTTTCCGTCCTGTAATTGGCATGGATAAAAAGGAAATCGTAGAGATTGCACGTAGAATTGACACCTTTGAAACATCAATCCTGCCTTATGAGGATTGCTGCACTGTGTTTACTCCTAAGCACCCCAAAACTAAACCCGTAATCTCTGAGGTTGAAGAGGCAGAAAAGAGTTTTGACTTTGAGCCTCTTTTGGAAAAGGCAGTAAACGAGGTTGTTATAAAGGATTTTAAGGCATAAAATCCCTGTTTTTTCAACGATTTATTGACATTTGCCGAATTTTGAAAGGAAAATTATTACAAAGTGGTTACAAAACTTGACAAGATAGCCAAAAATGTAGTACAATTACTACAGAATATGCACTGCACTCTTGCAACTTCTGAAAGCTGCACAGGCGGACTTATTTCAGGAGCAATAACTTCTGTTTCCGGTTCGTCCGATGTATTCGGGTTTGGAGTTTGCAGTTACGCTAACGAGGCAAAAATAAAGCTGTTAGGTGTAAAGGCAGAAACTCTTGCCGCTCACGGCGCAGTAAGTGAAGAAACTGCTATGGAGATGGCAGAGGGAGTGCGTAAGTTAAGCGGCTCAGATTTCGGTATCTCAACAACAGGTATTGCAGGGCCCACAGGTGGAACTTCTGAGAAACCTGTTGGCACAGTATGGATAGGCTTTTCCTCTGAAAAGAAAACTTTCGCTGTGCGATATGTATTTGATGGAAAAACCTTCCCCGAAGAAACCGACACCCGACAGGCTATACGCCTAGAGGCTGTTTTTACCGCACTATCTATAATAAAGAAAGAAATTGAAAATTCCTGACATATAGAAAGGCAGATTTTGTATGAACTATACACAAAGACCCAAAAGCAGACGCAGCAGCGGGTATAAGGCTCCTAAGCCCGAAAAACCTGCAGCAGCGACTGAAAAATCGGGCGAAAAAGAAGAAAAGCCCCCCCGAAAAAAGATGAATATTTTTACTAAAATCAGAAATGCTATTCTCCCTGCAAAGGGGGACCCACCGGCTGAGGCGGTGCGTAAGATTATCTTTGATATTGCTGTTGTCGCTCTTATAATCACAGGCGGTTCACTGCTCCGTGACGTTACCGCAATTGCCATTGAAGAGGGCAAGGACGATAAACGTGCTGAACAGTATGAACAGATTATTGCCGGAGAAATTGAAATTTCCGATGAGGACAGAGAAATCGCAATGAACGAAAAACCTGAGATGTTAGAACGCTTTATGCCTTTCTACGCTCAGAATAAGGACATTGTGGGCTGGATAAGAGTAAGCGATATTATAAGCTTTCCTGTTGTGCAGTCTGAGGACAACGACTACTATCTGACCCATACTTTTGAGGGCAAGGTAGAGAAAAACGGCGCAGTTTTTGCAGATTTCAGAAACCGCTTTGAAAACGGTGAGCTTTCAGGCAATACCGTTCTCTACGGACATAACATTTTCAGTGAAGATTTCGGCGGTTCAGGTATGTTCGCCAAACTGACACGTTACTACGACGCACGAATTCACGGGGACTATGCAAACAGACTTGATTTCTACAAGGAAAATCCCGTTATCTCCTTTGATACTCTCTACGAAGAATCACAGTGGAAGGTTTTCGCTTGTGTTCTTTTCAACACTGATGACAACTACGGCGAGGTTTATCCCTATACACAGATTCAGGAATTTGACAGCAAAGAGTCTTTCAACAGCTTTGTCCTGGATATAATGGACAGAAGTGTGTTGTGGACAGATGTTGACCTTACCTATGGCGACAATATTCTCACCCTCTCCACCTGCTACTACCCCTACGGCAATAAGGTTGATACACGATGTGTTGTTTTTGCACGTAAGGTTCGTGACGGTGAAAGCGCAGAAGTTGACGTAGAAAAGGCTCAAACAAACAACAATCCTCTTAAGTTCACTTATCAATATACAGCCGAAGGCGGAAGTTGGCAGGGAAGAACTTGGGATACTTCAAAACTTTTAAGCTACTGATATGAAAAATTTCGATTCACTTATATTTGACCTGGACGGAACCCTGTGGAACAGCTCAGAAACTGTTGCTGATGCGTGGAACCATGCTCTTGAAAAAGATGGTCACTCTCTCAGAATAACAGGTAATGACGTTTTAAAGCACATGGGAAAATCAATGGACGTTATAATGCGTGATGTTTTTGGCGCAGATATATCCGATGAAGAGGTTTCCCGCTTTTTGCAGACTCTTTCCGTTGAGGAAATAAAATTTATTGAAGAAAAGGGCGGAATTTTATTTCCCGAATTAGAGGAAACTCTCTCTTTTCTGAAAAAACATTACCGTCTTTTTATTGTCAGCAATTGTCAGAAAGGCTACATTGAGGCATTTCTTAAGGCTCATAAGCTTGGCGGATATTTTGAAGGTTTTCTCTGCTGGGGTGATACAATGCTCCCTAAAGGAGAAACAAATAAACGGTTGATTGCTCAATATTCCCTTAAAAATCCCATTTATATCGGCGATACGGAAGGGGACCACATTTCTGCTGTTGATGCAGGTATACCTTTTGTTCATGCCTCTTACGGTTTTGGAAAGGTTAGCAGCTGTGATTACAGCATATCTGAATTTTCTCAACTGAAGGTAATATTCAGCGGGGAAGAAGAATAATTGTTAATAAGGGCACTGCTCTTTAAATAAGATTTATACGGATTAAACCCAAAAGGAAAGGAATTTTAAAAATGGCTGATTTTAAGAAAGCAAAAAGATTTGCCGCTGCATTCTCTGCTTTGGCAATTGTACTCTCTATGTCCGCTTGTGGCGAAAAGGAAAAGGATACTCCTGATACAAGTGATGATTCTGCTGTTACAACTGAGGCTCCCAAGAGCGACGCAGCAACTACAACAACTAAGGCTCCTGTTGTAACAACTACAACAACTACAACTCCTCCCCCTCTCCCTGTAATGTCTGAATATGAAGCAAAGTATGAGGAGAATGATGACCTTGTTGGCTGGATTAGACTCCCTGATGCTAACCTTGATGACCCGGTTCTTCAGGCAGAAGATAACAAGTATTATCTGGACAAGGACTTTAACGGAAACGAATATAAGAACGGTTCTTTCTTCGTTGACTACAAGTGTCAGTTTACCACAAGAACAAGACCTGCTAACACAATTATTTACGGTCACAACATGGTAACAGGCCCCAGCTTTGCAAAGCTCACACGTTACTATGACGCAAGACTTAACGGTGATTATCCTAACCGTCTTGACTTCTACAAAAAGAATCCCACTATCGAATTTGATACAGTTTGGGAAGAAGGTACATATAAGGTATTTGCTTGTATCTATGTAAACACTCTTGAGGACCACGGCGAAGTATTCAAGTACTACAAGCAGAGAGATATTAAGAATGAAGGTCAGTTCTACGAATATATTGCTCAGATTATGGACAGAAGTGTATTCTACACTGATGTTGACCTCCAGTACGGTGATGAACTCCTCACACTTTCTACTTGCTACTATCCTTTAGGTAAGGAAGTTAACTCCAGATGCGTAGTTTTTGCACGTCGTGTAAGAGATGGCGAAAGCGCTGAGGTTGACGTAGAATAGGCTTATACAAATAACTGCCCTCTCTACTTTGATTACTACTACCAGGTAAATGGCGGTAAGTGGGCA
>JAZUOE010000035.1:0-3037 GCA_045604505.1 Ruminiclostridium sp.
AATGTCGCACACGGTCTCCTATCGTATAGTTTAACGCAACAGCCGGCGCTTTATTCGCAGATGACATCTGTGCAATAAATGGTTTTACCTCATTCGGAGTTACCTTCGGCTTCACCAGCGCCTTCGGACGCACACCGCTCACAAACGCATTGGCTGAAGTTTGGTACGGCGGCTTGTTTGCCGCTCCGCCGCCTATATAAGAATACGGTTTGTGTTTAAAACTGATTATTCATAATTGCTTTTTTGTATAGAATTTGTGTTAAACTCCCAGATAAGTCAAATACGCACATTTTAATGCGTAGACAACAGGATAATTGACGATATTTAAAGGAGAAGGAAAATGAAAAAAATAATCTCTTGTTTATTAGTTTTCGCAACAGTTATGTGTAATACTGCCTGTACAAAATCTGAAACAAATTCAGACATAAATTCCGATACAAGCATTGAAATACAGGCGGAAATGCTCTCCCTTAAATCTGCTGATATACTAATGGCGGAGGATTTTTCGGAAATAATCTGCACCGATAAAAACGGCACGAATAATCTCATATTCGGCAAGCTGAAATCGGGAAAATACAGCGGATATATTGCAAATGATGAATTCACAGAGAATAAGACGTTTTATTTCAATCCGCAGGAGGATGAAATAATAAAAAGTGCGGCATTGGCTTCATATGGGAAATCTGCCGTTCTGACTACAATTTACAATGATACGTATATTTATATTTTTGGCAATAATGGCGAACTTGAAAAAACATTGGAGCTTGGCGAGGTCATATCTTCCGATGATAAATTTGCGGAAATATTATGCTGTGAGGACGGCTATTACATCAACATTGACCGCAGCATCTTAGCCTATATCGACTCTGACGGCAATTACAAAGGCGATGTAAATACGAAAGGCAGCAACATCTGCGGCATTGTCAAGGACAGCAGCGATGTTCCCTGTGTGCTTATGAGTAATGAAAACCAAATGACACTTGCATCCTTAAACCAAGGTGAAATATCGGAAGAAACAAACTGCGGCGAACTTGCGGATTATACAAACGCAATCTGCACAGGCAATGGCGAATACAGGATTGCGGTTATTGTAGATGACGGACTTTATGCCTTGAAAAATGACATATGGGTGAAGCTGACGGACTTTGCAGAGAATGATTTTCACACTCACGATATTCGTGATGTTGAAGCGGTAGATGAAAATACATTCATTATATCATTAAAAAAAGAAGATAATAGCTATGAATTGCGTCTTTTATCTCAAAGGGACATTTCTGAAATAAAGGCTAAAAAGATAGTAAAGCTTGCAAATTTAAACGGTGGAAATATTGACCCATACAATGACTTGATAAAGAAATATAATTCAGAAAGTGATAATTATAAGGTTGAAATAGTCAATTACAATGACGGTGTATATGATGAGAGAACAGACTCCCTTAAACAGGATATTTTATCGGGAAATGCTCCTGATATTGTGACATTCAGCAATATTACTCCGTCAAGTTTAGGTGCAGACAGCGGAACAATGGTTGACTTGTACAGCCTTTTAGACAATGACAGCGATTTAAGCAGAGATGATTTTCTTGACGGCTTTCTTGAACGAATGGAAACAAAAGGAAAACTTTATCAGATAACAGCTTCGTTTATTATGAATTCCGTAATCATAAAAGATAAATACGCAAACGGTCTTACATCTTGGAATATTGATGAACTGGAGCAGATTTACAACAACAAGCCAAGCGACATGGAATTTTCCGCCGGTTCTGCATTATCGTCCAAGGAGGAAATGTTCAGATTATTATTTAAATGCAACCGCTATTATAATACAGATACGGCTGAATGCAGTTTTAATTCATCTGAATTTATTAGGGAACTTAAATTTATAAATGACAACGATATTGGAACGTCAAATGATATGTTAACCCCTGGAATGACATTGGTAAATGATGATGAAAATATAATTAAATTCAGAAATGATGAAGTTATGGTGAATTTTGCTTATCTGAACGATTTCCGTTCTATAAGAGAATTCACTCAGGTATACAGCGATGAACCTGTAACATTTATCGGATTTCCTGATAACGACAAAATGAATGGTATTGTATCGGTTGGAACGACTTATGGAATAATGGGTGATTCGGATAATATAGAGGGTGCTTGGGATTTTATGAAATACTACTTTTTCAGCGAAGAAGCGTTTAATAACGGTGCTGAATATCATGCAATAAACCCGTACAAATTCTGCGGAATTGAAAAATTCTACAAACAACAGCTTGAAGATATAAAAACTCCCCATACGTATATTGACAGCATAACAGGAGAGGAAAAAAATGCTGATATTTATACATCATATTCGGGCAATGGTATTGAGGTAGAATTACAACCATTTACAAATGAAGAAGCCGAAAAATATGATGATTTTGTTCGTAATGCTGTAAAACAGCGTTTTAACGGAAATTCTACTGTAAATAACATTGTGTGGGAAGAAGCAGGAGCATACTTTGCAGGCGAACGCTCTGCGGAAGAAGCCGCTGAAATTATTCAGAACAGGGTAAACATTTATCTTAGCGAACAAACATAATAGTAAATACTTTCAAAATGAATAATATGTATGGACTATTGTACACTCAAGAAGAATATGAGGTGATACCAATGAAATTTACAGACTAACTAATCAATTTAACCATTAACACATAGTGAATAAGTGTTAATTACGTAAAGAAATAAAACGAAATCATTCAAACCGTGGAAGCCACCACAAAGCACCCTCACAGCTTTTCTTTCGCCCAAAGTATGCAGGAACTGCCAAAAGATTACAAAGGCAAATAAAGGCATTTCCGTTCGTCTAAAACAATCCGATTTCCTTTTTTCTTTTTTTGGCAGCTGTTTTCTCTTGGCGGAGAAAATCATCAACGGTCTTATGTGCCTTTTCAAGCTCTGAAACTTTAGCTTTAAGTGATAGATACTCGTCGTGTTTAACGGAGCGTTCTTCTCCAAGAGCGTTCCTTTTTTTCTCCATAGTTTCAGGTGTCGGAAC
>JAZUOE010000036.1:0-7687 GCA_045604505.1 Ruminiclostridium sp.
TAACGATAACCGCAAGAAACAGGCAGATTACAGAAAAAACGTAAACCACAAACCTTCTGCGCATAGATAAGCCCTCAGATTTAAACTGCTTTACAAGGCTTTTGATGTCAAGATATTTCAGTATGTTCATTTTTTATCCTCACATATCCTTGCCGCAAAGCTTTTTAAGTTCCTTCAACGAAGAATCTGTCAGCTCATTCAATACAGTTTCCTTATCTTCACCGTCAGTTGTTCGCTCTACATACTGATTATGTGCAGATTTTAACACAAGTTTAACATTCTTTTCAAAGCTACTCTGAATATCCGAAGAATTATCATAAAGTGGCAGTGCGTGAAACTCATAGCTGTTCATCATGCCGTTCATCATATCGTAAAGATTTCGATAGCTTTCATTTTCAGCAACGCTTGTGTCTGCAAAAAGTTCATCAAATGCCTCATCAGTAACAGGCAGATACCCTGCACTTGTAACAAAATTCAGATTATTTTCCTTTTCGGTAAGCCATTTTGCAAAAATATATGCTCCGTAATTCTTGCGCTCATCATCACTTTTTACAGCAAAAAGTCCACCACCTCTATGAACAGCTACAGGTTTTTCTGTTGTAAATACAGGATAGGGCAAGGAAACAGAAATTATATTTTCAGTTGTGTTGTCGGGATAGAATACCATTTCAGGCTGATAAAGAATATCAGCAGTTGAGCCGATATTTGAGATTATTTCAACAGTTTTCCAACGGGACGCAGCATAACCGTCATCAAGACATATTCCGCCGTATATTGCCGCTTTGCTTAAGGGGTTCCACACCCTTTCAAACGCCTCATCATCAAGATTAAGCTTTCCGTCCTTCACAAATTCACTGCCGTAAGCCCTCATGCCCATGTACGCATAGTTGTAAAAATCGTTTATCTGCGTAAAATTCTGTCCGCCTGACCAATCGTAATAGATATTCGCCGTTTCAAAAAATCCTTCAAAGGTTTTACAATTGTCGGCTGATACCCCTGTTTCTGCGCTGAATCTGTCAAACAATGTTTTATTCAGAAAAAACACCTCAGTGGATTTTGCAATGGGCAACATAAGCAGTTTATCGTCAAAATATCCTTCTGTAATAAATTCAGTTCTGAAAGGTGAAAGCTCCTTTTCTGAAAAATAGTTATTCCAACAAAGAAGTTTATCCTCACCTACAATTTCCGCAACTCTTGGGTACGCAGTGAACAGGTCAGGTAAATCTTCTGCGCCGGGCTCACCATTTGCTGATGCCGAAAGTGCTTTGTCGATTGCGGAAGAGCTTGTCACTGATATAACATTTACGGTAATGCCGTTTTCCCTGCCAACAGTGTCGTTAAATTCATCTATTGCGTCATTAAGGGGAGATTTTGTCTGACTGCCGTAAACGTGCCACATTGTAAGTGTAACAGGGTTATCTGCGTCAGGTCTTGTTTTATCTGAGCAGCCTGAAAGAAAGACTGTAAACACCGCAACAGTTATAATTAAAGCTAATATTTTCCTCATTATATATTCCCTTTCTACATGGGTTCCCACCCATTTCTACATATTTTTTCGCACTTCCTACCCATTTTTTATTATTCGGGTAGTGTAAAAAAGAGTGTTTTTTGATAATATAATATCTGCAGTGGTAAAAGAGAGTATATATCCTGCCTCGCTATGGGTACTTGTAGTTCCTGTGGGTGCGCCAACAGTCACAGGAACCGCCCGTTTAATTTTAGCACATCAAACTTGTTAAGTCAAGATTGCTAAAAAATCAACAAAGGAGAGAAATTATGACCTACACAGGAAAATGGAAACTTCATTCGGTTATGACCTTCGATGACGACAACATGCCGATATTTCTCACTCCCGAAGAGTATCTCAATTCACCAATGCCTTACGTTGATGAAAGCGACGAGGAAGAAGTGGCTCATGAGATGAAAGAACGCAAAAAGCTCATCGGTATGTCGATCAAAATATGTGATGACGGCAATCTCTATATGCTGTCACCCCTGCCCGAGGGAGTTTCGCAAAAAGAAATTGACAGCGCAGTTTCAGCCGGAGTAATAAAGCTTGTGGACGGAGCGATTGCTGACGAACCTAAAAGCTGGGAACTTCGTAACGGTGAGTTATGGTTCGACACGGGAATTGAGGGCGAGGTCTATGACGAAGAGGTCAGCAGCTGGGTAAAACCCATTGACGAAAATGGCTTTTTTAATTTTATGAATTTCAGATTTATCAAGGAGGACTAAAAAATGGGATTATTTGATTCACTTATTAAATCGGCAGAAAATGCTATCAAAAGCGAAACAACAAAGGCGGTAAACAATGCTGTTTCATCAGTAGGAAAGGGTAAAAACCACACAGAAAGCTTTACTTTCTCTGCACTTCCTAACAGTGTTGCAGAATTACAGGCAATGCCCGAAGCCTCTCTCGATTCAGCATTCAAGACAACAGCACTTACTATTGCAGTGCTTTGTGCTTATGAGAAGAATCCTGAGGGTTGTATCGAAATGCTGAACTTCCTTAAGGGACCTGCTGAGGTTAGTACATACGAAAAGGGATTTATAAAGGAACGTCTTAACGGCAAATTCTACAAGACATTCTCATTTTTTGAGGGAGCAACCCCTGAAAACGGCTACAAGCCAAACACACCTTATGTTATAAAGGTCAGTGAAAACCCATATTCCTTTGATGAAGAAAACTGGGCAACTCTTTATGTTACAAGCGGCGGCGCAGACAATCCCCGCCCCATAAAGCTGAGAAAGAAACCCTCTACAGGTCAGTGGTTCCTTAACGACATTCAGTGTCTTGCTGATATCCGCATTCCCGTAGAGGAAGACCCTTGGGCATAAAAATTATTATAAATTTATTGAGCAATTGAAAAGGTGATGAATTTATGAAAATGAAAAAAATATGGGCAGCTATTATCGCTGCCGCAGTAACAGTTTCAATGTCCTCTTGCGCAAACAAAAAACCTGCTGATAATACAAATGTTTCTGCAAACGACACAACAACTGTATCAGAAGATACTGCACCTGATACAACAACTACTACAACTACAGCTACTTCTACAACAACAGAAACCACAAAAGAAGATGCAGCCGACGAGGGTGAAAGCAGCACAGACGCAGAAAGCGTTAAGGTTTATTACGGCTGGGGGCAGGACGAAGACGAATATACAGCGGAAATTTTCTGTCCTGAAGGAGCAGCTTTTGACGAATATACTTTAGAGTCATACGCAAACGAAGGTCTTGTGATGTCCGCGCAGGTTGATGACGAAGTAAATGAATATATGGCTACAAGCAACAGCTATTGGCACCCCGACGCTTATAACACTGATTCCCCTCTCCTTTCAATCCTTCAACAGCTTTATTTTTACGGCGAAATTGACGCTGAAACAGCAGAAGAATACAGCGGCTGTTCTCAGAAAGTCACACCGCTTGGTTTCAAATGGAACGGCTATGATGTGATGATGATTGAAACTACATATACATTTAAAGATTACGGCGAACAGACTGATATTTTTACCGGTGTTGAATATGACCTGAAATACTGGAAAACTGAAAGCGGTGTAGGCGGAGTTAAGGACCTTACAACAACCGGTCTTTTCGGTTTTGATATGTATTCTTACAGCTGGGAAGAGCTGACACAGGAGCAATGCGCATGGATTACCGGTGAACTTTTCGGTGTTGATTCAGGTATTGAAAATCCATTTATCAAGGAAGAAACAGAAGAAACGGCTGTTGCCATTAATCCTGCTGACCTTTTAGGCAAGTGGGTAGATAAGGAAAGCAGCTGGGAAGATACATATTTCTTTGACTACAATGATAACGGCAGCTATACAAGTGGCTTTGAAAACACTTTCACATGGTCTGTAGAAGGAAATGTACTTACTGTCTTTTATGCAGAAGATGATATTGAAAGCTTTGCTGTAACATTAAACGAAAATGAGCTTATTCTCATAGATAAATTCGGTTATGAACAGAGCTTTGAAAGAGTTATAGAAGAAACAGTACCCGAAACAGAACCTGAAACAGAAAGTGAACCTGAAGAAGAAGTAAACCCCAATATTGAGGCTATTCTCGGAACCTGGACAGAATATGAAACAGGATATAATGAAACCCTTACCTTTAATGCTGACGGTTCAGGCTATTACAGTTGCTTAAGCGAAGAAGGAACTTATGAATGTGGTTTTACTTACGAATTTTTCAGAAGTGACTATGTAGATATTTATTTTGATGACGGTGATGTGGGCGGATTCCTGATAGCAATTGACGGTGATACAATGACAGTCAGAAATGATGTTGTATGGGATTTAGTCTATACAAGACAGTAAATTTTTAAAACAGAGCGAAGGAATTTATATTCTTTCGCTCTTATGCTTAAAAAGAAAATGATTATTATGCAACATTGTATATTTATGGTCCGGAGGTTTATTACACTGAAAGACTCTGGGTTTGCACTTGTGAGCCGTACTATGTAAAAACTGCTGACAGCAAGAACTATCTGTATGTTTTTTCTGAACTGAAAAAGGCTGCACTCAATGGATATGGATATTATCATCTGTTTGAAAATTAGATTTAAGTATATTTAAAATTCATCACAATTTATAGAATTAACAGAAATGCCGAAAAACGAGCAACAGGTGTATGCTGAGATTACATACGCCTTTTGTTAGTTCGTTTTTACACCTGCCACTGTTTAGTCAATAACCATTAGTACTCAAGAATACTTCTATATAGTCATTACCCTAAAAACCCAGCCTTTATTTTTGTTGCAAATGCGAATTGAAGACAAGACGCATTAATGTTATAATAATTGTACAGAGGGTTTCAGGAGGACGTTATGAGGATTAAATTTGAAAATGGTAATATATATGACGGTCAGGTGCGCAATGGTGAACCTAACGGCAAAGGTAAAATGATTTACGCTGACGGTAATGTTTATGAGGGGGAAGTACGCAACGGTATCCCAAGCGGTCAGGGTAAAATGCTTTACGTCGGCGGTAATAAATATGAGGGTGAATGGCTTGACGGTAAACGTCACGGCAAGGGCAAAATGCTTTATGTAAACGGCGACCAGTATATCGGTGTTTGGATTAATGATGAACCACGTGGTATCGGAACAATGACCCTTATTAACGGAGATAAACTTTAAACAAAAAGGCTCAGCATCACGCTGAGCCTTTTCTGTTATCTTGTGCCAAAAGCATAGATTGTTGTAAATTTATATTCTTCGCCCTTTCTTAATGTGCAATCGGGGAAGTTAGGCTGATTGGGAGAGTCGGGAGCAAACTGACTTTCAAGACAAAGTGCTGTTTGGAATTTCATTGCTCTGCCGCCCTTGCCTATATCTGTACCGTTAAGACCAATAGCTGTGTAAAGCTGAATAGCGGGTTTGTCAGTATAAACAGTCATTTCTCTGCCTGTTGCCTCGTGATAAACCACCGCCGCCTTTCTCATTTCATGAGCCTCACCAAGCATATAGTTATGGTCATATCCACGAACAGCACCGCTGTTTACGTCCATGCCGATAAGCTTAGGTGTTCTGAAATCAAAAGGAGTATCTGTAACGTCCTTAATTTCACCTGTAGGGATAAGAGAATCATTTACAGGAGTGTAGCAATCAGCATTAAGCTGTAACTCATGGTCAAGCACAGTGTCGTTATCAAGACCGCCTAAATTGAAGTAAGTGTGGTTGGTAAGATTAAGAACAGTATCTTGGTCACTTACACCGGTGTATTCCAGCTTAAGCTCATTTTCATCAGTAAGTGTGTAGGTGCAGGTTACTTTTACAGTACCGGGAAAGTTTTCTTCGCCGTCAGGGCTGACATAACCGAAAGTAATGCTGTTATCAGTAGTAGCGTCAATTGTCCACACACGCTTATTAAATCCAACCATACCGCCGTGAAGAGTATTTGTGTTTTCGTTGGCAAACAGCTTATGTTCAACACCATTTAATGTGAAAGCAGCATTTGCAATACGGTTCGCATATCTGCCCACCAGTGCGCCGTGAGAGGAATCACCCTGAATGTAACCGTCAAGGTTATCATAACCAAGAACAATATCGTCCATTTTTCCGTTTCTGTCAGGCATAAACAGATTTACTACTGCACCCGCAAAATTTGTGAGTGTTACTTTAGCGCCTTTTCCATTAGTAATGGTAAAAAGCCATACCTTGTAGCCGTTGAAAAAGCCAAATTCTTTTCTTTCAATCATTTTTGTTACTCCTTTTTATTATTTTACGTTACAGTTCATCAGAACTGCCAGTAAAGGAACGGGTTGTTGGTATTCTCCACAAGGAGAATGGTGCAGATAAGCAAAATTGCCACATTAATTAATATTGTAGCAACCCCAAGTACATTTTCTCCTGCTGTAGTTTTCTGTAAAAGCAATTTGCACTTAGGCACTACAGGAATACATACTAAAATTGCAAATAAAATAAGGAAAATGTTATTCATAAATGAAGTCTGCACAGAAATATCTGTAAAGGCATTACCGTTAGCACCTACAAGGTTGCCGAAGAAAATCCCTAACTTGTTTATATCGGTAAAATGGAAAATACCAAAGCCGACAATAATAACCAGCTTGTTATAAATATGCATTATAACCTCAGGTATTTTCTTTAAACGTTTGCTGCCAAGTAGTCGCTCTATGAGAATGAACAATCCGTAGTAAAGACCCCAAATAATGTAGTTCCAACTTGCACCGTGCCAAAAACCTGTGCAGAACCATACAAGGAAAAGTCCGCCGTAAGGACGTCTTTTTCCGAAAATAGGTACATACAGTAAGTAGTCGCGGAAGAAGGAGCCTAAAGAAATATGCCACCTCTGCCAAAATTCAGTAATATTCTTGCAAATGAAGGGGTAGTTGAAGTTTTCGTCGAAATGGAAACCGAAAATGCGTCCCAAACCGATAGCCATGTCGGAATAACCCGAAAAGTCAAAATAAACATAAAGTGAATAGAGAATTACACCGTACCATGTACCAAGCACTGATACGTTTATAAGGTCACCGTCTAAGAATTGCTCAACAATAGCGTTAAGACCATTGGCAAGAATAACCTTTTTTCCAAGACCGGTAATAAAACGTGTAATACCTTCGCTAACATCAGAAACAGAAGAAGTGCGGGTGTCTATTTCTCCAACGACGGTGCTGTAACGTACGATAGGACCCGCCACTAACTGCGGGAAGAGAGAAATATACATCAAAAGCTTGAAATAATTCTTTTGAACAGGCACCTTACCCCAATACGCATCCATTATGTAGGAAATAATCTGAAATGTGTAAAAACTAATACCTATAGGCAGTTCTATATGCTGAAGGGGCAGCGCTGTACCAAACAGAGCGTTTATATTTTCAATAAAGAAGTCGGTGTACTTGAACACTACCAGCATTCCCAAGCTGAGTATGAGTGAGAGGGCAACACCGATTTTTGCTTTTCCCGTTCCCTTGAACTTATCAATGAGCAACCCACAGATAAAGTTACCTGTAACACTAACCAGTAATAACAGCAACCAGTAAGGACTGCTCCAGGCATAGAAGATAAGTGAAAAACTAACCAGCACTATGTTGCGGTAAAGTGTTTTCTTGCTTATGAAATACACAGGTATGCACAAGGCAAGAAATATATATAAAAAGAATAAATCTGAGAATACCATTTTTATCTCCATGTTGTTCTGTTAAATTTCTATACAAATTA